>CAYRJF010000001.1:0-30209 GCA_964424365.1 uncultured Gammaproteobacteria bacterium
GTAATAGTGGACGCACTAGGACTCGAAGGGGCGGAAGCCCCAACACCGGGCGGCTTTGCGTTGAATATTTTTGTTTTTAAACTTCTTGCGTTCGGACAAGTTACTGAAGTAGTCTAGCACGTTCACTAGGTTCTCGATACTAGTAATTCCACCAGTAAAAAAGCCCGCCTAAGCGGGCTTTTTTACTGGTGGACGCACTAGGACTCGAACCTAGGACCCCTTCGGTGTAAACGAAGTGCTCTAGCCAACTGAGCTATGCGTCCGATTCTCATTTAAGATTTATGATTTATGATTTTAAAAACAATTTCTTAACAATCTTTCGTGAAGTTCCGTGTATCTTCCGCATAGTTCCGCGTACATTCAGCGAAATTCCGCGAGTTAAAATTTTTACTTTTAACTAAGTGCGGATGAGAGGATTTGAACCTCCACGGCCCTAAGGGCCACAAGCCCCTCAAGCTTGCGTGTCTACCATTCCACCACATCCGCTTGTTTAACTCGCTTAAAGGGCCGAAAGTTTAAGACACCTTTTTTTCTTTTAATCTCTTTTTATATCCTCTCTTTAAGAAATAAAGTTTGGATCTGCGCACCTTGGCTTGTTTTTTAATCTCAATTCTGGTAATAGTGGGCAAATTTAAAGGGAAAATCTTTTCCACTCCAATACCATTAACCACCCGGTGGACTGTTATGCTCCCTCCGGCTTCTGTGTTGTGTTTTTTAGCAATTATAATTCCTTCGAAATACTGAATTCTTTCCTTTTCCTCCTTTTTCATGTTAAGCTCCTTAATCTTTTGATAAACCCGAACAGTCATTCCCGGTTTTAACTCGGAAGCGTCGGGGATATCTTTTTCTTCTTTTTTTTCTTCGGTTTCCGAATCTTTGGTGTTGTCCTCGGAATCAGGGATTTCTTTTTTCTCTTCTTGCTTTGTCTCTGCGTCAGAGACCTCTTTTCCCTCTTTTGGCTCCTGAGTTTCTTCTGTATTTTTTGTTTCTTCTTCAGAAGTATTTTGCTCTTCTTTGTTTTTTTCCTCTTGTTTGTCAGACATATAAAAAATTTAAACTAAATTCACTCTGCTGACATGCGTCAGCCTTAGGTTTGAATTAAAAATTATTTTAAAAGCTTCAAAAACTTTTGAAGCTTTAAGGCCTACAAATATCGCTCAAACGAAATTTGCAGGCCTTATAAAAAAATAGAATCTCGATTCTATTGCGTGTGTCACCTCTAATTGTTTTTCTAATGTTACAACGGAAAACAATTACTGTCAAGACTTGGAAGCCAGTTTTTCTTTTACTATTTTAAAAATTTTCTGAAAAGCTTCTTCCGGGCTCAAATTGGTCGTATCCACAACAAAATCATAATTACTCTCCTTAAAAACATCTATACCAAAATATTTTTGATATCTTTTTATATCACTTTGTCTTCTGTTTTTAATGCTTTCTAACGCGTCCTCCGCAGATTGAAATTTTTTATCTTCATTTCTCTCCTCACTATCTTGAGCCGCGTTATAGATACGCCGGGCCGCCTCCTTATCGTCCACTTTTACAAAAAATTTTAAAGACTGAGGGATAAAATACCAGGAAGTTCTGCCTTCAATCACAAAATTATCCTTCTTTTTCCCGAGTTCTTCTTGATATTTGTCCACTTCCAAATCAGTGGAAGGATCTGTCTCTCCCAATTTGTTGTATTCCGCTAAAGTTAGGCCTCTTTCTTTAGCTTTTTGCCTGCGCATCCCGCCGATATAATAATACGGCCACTTAAGCTCACGAGCCAATCTCCTGGCAATGGTGCTTTTGCCCGATCCGGCTTCACCTCCGAAGGATATAATCATAGCTACTTTAAAAACTTTTTTGAAAAAAGTTTTTAACCTTTTTCAAAAATTTAAGGTATCTTAAAATTTTTTAACAGCGATCCGCCGGCTGGCGGACTGATGGCCGTTAAAAATTTTTAAGATTATAATTAATTACTTATTTGTTGTTTAGAATATTTACTTTTATTTAAACTCAATTTTCTTAATTTGGCAAATCTTTTCAAAATAAGTTATAATGAATTTAACAACAAAATGTATTTATAAAATTGATTACACTTATATAATACAAAATTTGTGTTATTTGTGTTTGATTTGTGTATTTGTAATTAGTATGTATTTAGAAAAACTGGAAATTCAAGGATTTAAGTCTTTTGCCACCAAAAACAAACTTACTTTTCCCGGAGCCGTGGGAGGTGAAAAAAGAGGAATCACGGCCATTGTGGGTCCCAACGGGTCGGGCAAATCCAATATCGCCGATGCCATTCGCTGGGTTTTGGGCGAACAAAGCATGAAAAGTCTCAGGGCCAAGCTGGGAGAAGATGTGATTTTTTCCGGAACTAAAAACAAAGGCAAACAGAACCTGGCTGAAGTTTCTCTGTATCTAAATAATCAAAGTGAAAAAGAGGGGGGCGTGGGAAACAAAGCCCCGATTCCTTACAGTGAAATGGTTTTAACTCGCCGAGTTTATAGAAACGGGGAAAATGAATATTTAATTAACAATAACAAAACCAAACTCTCGGAAATCCAAATGCTTTTGGCCAAAGCTAATTTCGGCCAAAAAACTTATAGCGTGATTGGCCAAGGCATGGTGGAAGACTTTCTTAAAGTAAGCCCCAAGGAAAGAAAAGAGTTTTTTGACGAAGCCACCGGAATCAAAGAATTTCAAATCAAAAGAGAGACCTCCTTAAACAAGCTCATTAATAGTTATAAAAATCTGGAGCAGGCCCAAGCCCTGCTTAAAGAGATTGAGCCACACCTACGCTCCTTAACTCGCCAAGTAAATAAACTGCAAAAAAAGGACAAACTGGAAACCGAACTAAACACCCTTTTAAAAAGATTTTTCAAGTACAGGTGGCACAAATTAAACGACCAATTTATTCATTTTAATAATCAATTTTTGGAAACCGAAAAAGAAAAAAACTCCCAAGAAGCAAAGCTGATTTCTTTAAATAAAGAATTTAATCAAATTCAGGAAGAAAAGGGGGTGAGCGAGGAGTTTGGTTATTGGTCAGAGGTTATTTCTGATTTGCAAAAAAAACGCGAGACCCTGGTCGGAAAACTCGCCACCCTGGAAGCGCAAAAAAAATTGCAACTGGAAGCCAAGGGAAACTTTGACCTGTCTTGGCTGTTTACCCGCCAAAAAGAACTGGGAACAGAAATCAGACAACAAAAACAAGAAACCCAAAAATTGGAGACAAGCTTAAAAACCAAACAGGCAAAACTGGAAAGCCTGGAAAAAAACATCTCCGATTTAAGGGGAAAAGTCAACGAACTAAACCAAAATTTAAGAGAAACCTTTCAAAAAAGCGCTCAAGGTGAGGCCCGGGACCCGAAACTGCAAACCGAGCTGGAAAACATCAATCAAGAATTAAAAAACATCTCCTCTTGGAAAGACATTGAAAAAATCAAAAAATCTTTAAACGAATTAAGGGATAAAGTTAAAAAGCTATTAAGCCTGGACGGAGAAAAAGACAAGACCTTGAAAGAGGAGCAGAAAAAAATAAATCAAGAACTGGAAGAAAAAAACAAACAACTAGAAAACTATTATCAAAACAAAAGCGCTCTAAGCGCCGAACTTAACACTTTAAAAGAAAAGCTGTCTCTTTTAGAAAGTCAAATCAAAAGAAGTGAGGAAGAGCAAAAAGAAGTAAAAGAAAAAATTCAAAAATATTCTAAAAAAGGTGATGAAAACCAAAAAACCGAAGAAAAAAATCAAGAAAAACTGGAAGAAGAGCGGAAAAAAATTGACCAAGAAATAAACAAGGCCCGGGAAAAATTGAGCCGGCTAGGAGAAGTGGAGAAAGAAAAAAAAGAAAAAATTTCCGCCTTGCAACAAAAAAGTCAAAACCTCCAACAAGAAATCAATCATCTTAACAACCGCTTAAACGATTTTAAAATTAAATCCACCAAATACGAAACCAAACTGGAGGACCTGGAGGGGGAAATTAAGCAATCCCTGACAGGCTCCTTAAAAGAAATTAAACAAAACCGACTAAAGGGAAAAATTAATCCCGAAGAAACTCAAGTTGAAATAAAGAAACTGGAAAACCAATTAAGCCAAATCGGCGGGATCGACCCGGAAACCGAAACCGAATATTACCAAACCAAAGAAAAACACGACTTTTTAACCGAACAAATCTCTGACCTGGAAAAAGCCATAAAAAGTTTGGAAAACATTATTAAGGAATTAGATGTAAACATTAAAGAAAAGTTTGAAAAAGAGTTTAAGCGAATCCACAAAAATTTTGAAAAATATTTTAAAATTCTTTTCAGCGGAGGAGAAGCCAAAATCAAAACCATTCCCTACCTGGAAGAAGAGTCAGACGAAGAAAGAGAAAAGTCGGAGCAAAAAGACAAAATCACCAGACTGGCCAAAAGCAGTGCCACCGGGATTGAAGGAATTGACATCCAGGTTCACCCTCCGGGTAAAAAAATTACCTCTATTTCCATGCTCTCCGGGGGGGAGAAGGCATTAACCGCAATCGCCCTGATTTGCGCCATAATTAGCGCCAACCCTTCACCTTTTGTGGTTCTGGACGAAGTGGACGCCGCCCTGGATGAAGCAAATTCGGAACGTTTTGCTAAAATTTTAGACGATCTCTCTTATAAGACTCAATTTATTTTAATCACCCACAACCGAGCCAGCATGCACAAAGCCAACGTCCTTTACGGCACTACCATGGATGAAAGCGGAATTAGTAAACTTTTGAGTATACAGATGGAAAGCCAAGAAGCACAAAATCAAAAATCCAAATAACAAATCAAAACCTAAATTCTAAAATCCAAATTTTTTAATATAATTTTGACATTGGGGCTTAAGATTTTGGACTTAAAAAATTATTCTTAATTTTTTGCAATTTATGTCTTCCCAAATCATCTCAGCCACTGTGGTGGGGATAAACGCGGAGTTAATCGAGGTGGAAGCTGACACCAAAGGAGGAGGAGAGCTTGGTTCGATTGCGATTGTGGGTTTACCGGACACGGCTGTCTCTGAGGCTAAAGAACGAGTCAGAAGCGCGATAAAAAACTGCGACCTAAGTTTCCCGAAAATAAAATTAACCATTAACTTAGCACCGGCCCATTTAAAAAAGCAAGGGTCGGGCCTGGATCTTCCGATCGCCATAAGCACATTACTAAATTCCGGGGTGCTTCCGGAAAAAAACGACTACCAAAAAAGTCTTTTTTTAGGAGAATTGGCTTTAAACGGCAGGCTTAGGCCGGTGGAAGGGGTTTTACCTATGGCCATTAAAGCAAAAAGGGAAGGTTTTGAAACTTTATACGTCCCCGAGGATAACGCTGAAGAAGCTAAGCTTATTAAATCTTTAGAAATTGTTCCGGTCAAAGATTTGAAACAACTTACCGAACACTTGCAGGGCAAAAAAGAAATTAAACCGCAAGTTTATAAAAGACCGGAGCTTTTAAACTCGGCTCCGGTTTATGACATGGCTTTTATTAAGGGTCAGGAACAAGCCAAGAGAGCTCTGGAGATCGCGGCCGCCGGCAACCACAACCTCTTAATGACCGGGTCTCCGGGAGCGGGGAAAACTATGCTTGCCCAGGCATTGCCTTCGATTCTACCGGACTTAAAGCTTGAAGAGGCCCTGGATGTAACCCGGATTTACAGCGTGGCGGGCGAACTTTTAAATCAAAACCGCCTTATCACTAACCGCCCTTTTCGCTCACCTCATCATACCGCCTCGGCGGTATCTTTAACCGGGGGAGGAACCACCCCTCGGCCGGGGGAAATCTCCCTGGCCCACAGAGGAGTTTTGTTTTTGGATGAACTGCCCGAATTTTCCAAGCACATTTTGGAAAACTTACGCCAACCCCTAGAGGAAGGGATTATTCAAATTAGCCGGGCCAATAATTCAGTTAAATTTCCGGCCAATTTTATCTTAATCGCGGCCATGAACCCCTGTCCTTGCGGATACTATGGAGATGAGGAAAAAGAGTGTGTTTGCGGTGCCAGTCAAGTCTTAAATTATCAAAAGAAAATTTCCGGTCCAATCTTGGATAGAATTGACCTGCAAATTAAAACTCCTCGGGTTAAGTTTGAAAAAATCGCCGAGAAAAACCCGGAAGAGCCGTCCCGAGAAATTAAAGAAAGGGTGGAAAAAGCTCGAGACCTGCAAAAAAATCGCTACGGAAGAGAAACTTTTCAGTTAAACGGAAATATAGGCTCGGAAACAGTTAAAAAAGTTTGCTCTCTTGATAAAGAATCGGAGGAAATTTTAAAACAGGCTGTGGAAAAATTAAAGCTGAGCCCCAGAAGTTATTTTAAAATTTTAAAAGTAACCCGAACCATTGCCGACCTGGAAGAATCAAGAGACATACAAAAAACACATCTTTCCGAGGCCTTACAATACCGATTTTCTGATTGAATTTTATATTTTCATTAAACAAAATTTGTGTTATAATATTTATACGAAGAAAATACTTCTAAAGCTTAGTTTTATGACTAAAAAACTTTTCACCTTTTTTTTAATCTTTAGCTTCTTGCTTGGTGTTTCCGGCTGTCAAATTGGAGCCCCCCAGGAAGATCCTAGAGAAAAAATTAATCTAAATTACTGGAGGCTGTGGGATGACAGTGCTTCATTCAAAAAAATTATTGAAGAATATGAATCCCAACATCCCAACATCACTATAAACTACCGAAAACTTCGCTATGACAATTACAGGGATGCCCTACTCAATGCTATGGCCGAGGATAGAGGGCCGGATATTTTTTCCATACACAACACTTGGATGAAAGAATATAAAAATAAAATCTCCCCTGCTCCGGAAGAAGTTGAGATGAGCAAGGTAAAAATGGAAGGGACCTTTAAAAAAGAAAAGGTTTTGGTCGTAGAAACTAAAAAGTTAATTACTGTAAGTGAGCTGGAAAACAAGTTTTTAGATGTGGTTTATGATGATGTAATTTTAAGAAATGACCAAGGAATGGAAAAGATTTATGGACTACCCTTGTCAGTGGACACTTTAGCAATGTATTACAACAAAGATCTTTTAAACAATGCCGGTATCGCTGAACCACCTAAATATTGGGATCGCAATTTTCAACAAGCAGTTAAAAAAATAACTAAACAAAACAATGAAGGAAGTATAGTTCAGTCCGGGGTGGCCCTGGGAGGAGCTTATAATATTGAGAGGGCAAGTGATCTTCTCTCTATATTAATGCTTCAAAGTGGCGCCACCATGATGACTGAAGACGGCTCAGTCATGTTTCATTCCGCACCAACCGGAATGGAGGGTTACAACCCCGGCTTAGAGGCCTTGGAATTTTATACAGATTTTGCTAATCCTGGTAAAGAAGTATATTGCTGGAATCACTCGCTAAAAAACTCCTTGGAACTTTTTAGTGAGGGAAAGCTCGGCATAATGTTTGGGTATGCCTACCACTTACCGTTAATAAAGGCCCGGGCTCCAAAACTAAATTTTAACGTAGTTAAGCTCCCTCAAATTAAGGGCAGAGAAGTTAATTTTGCTAATTACTGGGTAGAAACGGTTTCTCAGAAAAGCGAACACAAAGATGCGGCCTGGGATTTTATTCAATTTGCAACAGAAAAAGAACAAGTTGAGTCCTACTTAAAAAGCTCCAACAAACCAACCGCTTTGCGTTCTTTGGTTAACACTCAGACCGAGGACCAAGAAATCGGTGTTTTTGCTCAACAACTCTTAACCAGTCAAAGTTGGTATGAAGGCTATGACGCCCTAGCCGCAGAAGAAGCTTTAAGAAAGATGATTGAGGAAACTAATGCCCGAGAAAATAAGATAGATAAAATTATGACCAGAGCGGCAAATAAAGTTCAACAAACCACGGAACCTAAATATGAATAAAATAAAAAAAATAAATTTGATTAAAACGTTTTTTATAGCTGGATTAATCCTGTTGGGGTTTTTCACACCAGCCAGTCTTGATTTAGAATCAAAAACTTTTCTTTTTAATCAATCTCAAGCCGGGGGCGTGGTTTCCTGTAGCGGGGCCGGATGTAAATTGAATGATTTTGCTATCACGGCTGTAAAAATCGCTCGTTGGTTGTTGGGGGTCGTGGGATCCTTGGCCTTGTTGATGTTTATTTACGGAGGTGTTATGCTTCTTATTTCCGGAGGAAACCAACAAAGAGTGGAGCAGGGCAGGCAAATTTTAACTAACGCCGTGATTGGCTTAGTCGTGGTTTTTTTAACATATATGATTATAAGCTTTGTGGTGGGCGCGCTGGGCGCGGAAATTCAAGACGGATTGCAACTAAAGCTCGGATAGGGCCTCTACTGACTTAAGTTAGCCAGGAGACCTGATTTTAAAATTTTTGAAGAATCGAAATTTTAAATTTTTATAACCAAATATTTTTCTTCCCCAGAGTTTTTGTTTCTTTTTTTAAAAAAGGGGACATAATTTTTCAACGGCTGATAGATTTGAAAAAATAGTGAACACCAGATAAAACAACAAATATAAAAAATGAACGGATTTAAAAAAAACCGAGTTTGTTATGATTATGAAACTGTGGGCGAACAGTTGTCTTTTAGTCGTCAGAAACAAAACTTAAGCCTAAAAAAGGTCTCTAAAAAACTAAATATAAACCCGGAATACCTGGAGGCTCTGGAGTCGGGAAACTACAAAAAACTGCCCGAGGGCGTTTACAGAAAAAAAATCTTAAAAAAATATTGCGAATTTTTGAAACTGGACTCAGAAAAAGTTAAAAAAACCTTTTTTAAAGAAAAAGAAGTGATGTCACCGGATTTATCTAAACTGCCGATTCTTAATAAAATCAAAGCTCATAATTTTATAATACTCCCCAAATTTATTAAAAATGGACTGATTTTATTGCTAATATTAGTTTGTTTTGGATATTTAGGTTATTACTTGAGCCAAGTTATTTCACCGCCCGACCTGTTTATCAAAACCCCTTCAAAAAACAACTTAACCGTCTCGGAAAAACAAATTGAAATTATCGGACAAACTCATCCGGAGGCAAAAGTTTTTATTAATAACAAAAACATCTTAAAAGAAAACTCAGGAAATTTTTCCCAAAATATTAATCTAAAGGAAGGACTAAATACCATTACAATAAGCGCCAAAAAAAAATATAGTCGCTTAAATGTTATTAAAAAACAAATAATGGTTCAATAATATGAAGACAAACGAAACAAAAGGATTATTAGATATTAATTTAATCTTGGGCCAAATTAAAATCAGTCAAGGACAAAAAATTGCCGAGTTAGGATCCGGCGCCTCCGGGTACTTTACTTTTCCCCTGGCCCGATCAGTCGGCCCCGAGGGTAAAGTTTTCGCTCTTGATGTGGTTAAACAAAACTTGCAAATTCTGGAAAAAGAGAAAAAACAAAGAAACCAAAATAACATTGAAACGGTTTGGACTGATCTGGAGGTTTACAGAGCCACAGACCTGGAAACAGAGAGCGTAGACAGCGCTTTATTGATTAATACTTTATTTCAAACCGAGGAAAAAAAAGAAGTTTTAAAAGAGGCCTATCGACTTTTAAAAAAATCCGGCTACCTCTTAATAGTTGAATGGGAAAACAGCGACTCCCCGTTGGGTCCTCCGGCCGAAAAAAGGGTTGATTCTGACTACTTAAAGACAGTGGCCGGCAAAATAGGCCTTAAATTAGAAAAAGAGTTTACTGCCGGGGAACATCATTACGGCCTTTTATTTTCTAAATAGCGCCTATGTCAAATCTTTACTCGATTCAATTTTGGTTTAATTTATATCCTCCCAAATTAACCCCCCTATTTAATTATACCTTAATTTTCGCTACAACGTTTTTTTTACTGGGGGCAATTCTTTTTACTTACCTAAAAAAAAGTAAGGGTGAAAGTAAAAATTTTTATTTAGAGGGTTTTAGAAGACTATACGAATTTTCTCTCACCCAGGCAATTATTGGATTTCTTTTTATATTTTTTAATTATCAAGCTATTCCCTTTTTTTCCGCTCGATTTTGGTATCTTATCTGGTTTGTCATAATTGTTGTTTGGCTTTATCATATTTTTAACTTTTTCAGTCGCAAAATACCGGAAAAAAAGAAAAAAGCGGAGAACGAGGAGAAATATCACAAATATTTACCCTAATATGGTGGCTTCCAGTCAAAAAATTGGAGTCTTTGGTGAAACACTTGCCAAAGATTTTTTAATACGGAAAGGGTATGCAATCTTACACCAAAATCTAAAAATTGGATATAAAGAACTGGACATTGTCGCCAAAAAGGGGGATAAAACAGTCTTTATAGAAGTTAAAACAAGAAATTTGAACTCCTATCCCGGCGCAGATGAATCATTAACTCAAAAACAACTTCAAACTTTGAAAAAAGGGATAAAAAACTACTGTTTTAGCAATAAAATTAATTTAAAAAAAATCAGGGTCGATTTAATCGCAGTTAATCTAATAAAGCAAGAAAACAAAGCAAATATTAAGCATTTTAAGGATATATTTTAGATTAAACCTCTTCATTTGCCTAAAAAACAACCAATATTTAGCACTCTCTCCAAGTCCACATTTTTGTGGACTTTCATTTTAATTCTTTCCACGAAAGTCCACAAAAATGTGGACTTTCGTGAAGAAAGAGCTCTTACAAAATTAAACAAAAAACAAGGTTTAAGTCCTTGTTTTTAGTGTTTTTAGAGATTTTTTAGGTTTTACATCAAACAAAATTTAATATCCACAGACCCTTAATTTTTAGTTTGTGGACCCGACCGGGCTTGAACCGGTGGCCTCTTGCATGCCATGCAAGCGCTCTGCCAACTGAGCTACGGGCCCATTTATAATTTCGATTTTCAATTTTCGAATTATTAAATATTATAAAGATCTATAAGTTGTGTTTTTAAAATAAAAACATTATGAAAATTAATTTTAAAAACTTGCCTTGCTATTTTTTTAATAATTTTAACTATTATTTTACTAATATTAGTAAATTTTTATTAAAGTCTGGTTTTTTATTTAGGGGGTTCCTAAGTTTTGGAAAAAAATTAGCAGCCAGGCAAAAAATTATTTTCATCCCCACCTTTTCTCTTTAGAAAAAAGAAACAAAAACTCGAGGGAGGAAAAATACTTGATTATAAGAATTTGATTAGTTCTCGCTTATTTTTTTTAAGCAAAAAGTCTTATTAACTCTTAATATTCTATTACACTCTTTTTTAAAGGTCAAGTTGAGTTTCTTAGAATTGTTCTTAAGTTTAATTTGTTATTCTATCTCTCAGTCCACAACACTGTGGACTTTCGTTTTATTTTAGTCCACAGTATTGTGGACTTTCATTGGGTGTCCCCACCATGACTCGAACATGAATCTAGGGCTTAGGAGGCCCTTGTTTTATCCGGTTAAACTATGGGGACTTAAATCCAGTGTCTATATCATATTTTTGCTTTGACAAAATGTCAAGTCCTAGCTAAAATTATAATAGTAGCATCTTCTTTAAATAAAGCAACTTTATTATTCATTTAACTATATGTTTAAAAAAAATGTGTCAAAGCGCAATCAACCTAAAAAAATTGAGACCGTAATTGGTCCCAATATAAAAGTTAAGGGAAACTTTAACGGAGAAGGAAACACTGTTATAGAAGGGTCCTTGGAGGGAAGCTTGAAGACCAACGGAGATGTTTATATCGGAGATAATGCTAAAGTTTTAGCTAACATTAAATCAAAAACTGCTAGAGTCGGGGGGGTGGTTACTGGAGATATTTACGCCAGCGGACATTTAGAAATTGTTTCCTCAGCTCGCATTTCCGGAAACATTGAGTGCAAGACTCTTTCAGTGGAAAGCGGCTCTCTGTTAAACGGCCAATGCACTATGTACTCGCAAACCCAGGAGAAAGAAACCAAAAAAGAAGAGGTAAATCCAAAATCAAAAAAATAATTTTTCAAAAAATTTTATGTATGTTTATATCTATGACGGTATTGTTAATAAAAGAAAAAATCGGAAAACTTTAATAAAAATTGAAAAAAAAATTACTGATCTGGGATTAAACGGAAAAATCGTTCGCTTAGAAGGGATAAAAGACACTGAATCAATTATAAAAAACGAGGTTAGATATCAAGCCAAAACAATCGTGGCCGTGGGGAACGACAGCACCTTAAACACTGTGATAAATGCCGTTTTAAAACAAAATTTAACCGCCTCCTCTCGGGAATTGCCTGTAATCGCCCTAATTCCACTAGAAGCTTCTAACAATTTAATTTCCGCCTCATTAGGAATTCAATCTCCGGAAGCGGGTTGTGAGGCCTTGTTATCCAGACGCCTAAAAAATATTAATATAGCTCAAGCAAATCAGGAATATTTTTTAACCCAGGCGGAAATCTTGGGTAATTATACTAAGATTCAAATTGAGAAAGATTATTCTATAGAAATAAAAAGGGGTGGAGAAATAAACATCATCAACCTGCCTTTAAAAAAAGAGTGGGGTGATTTTTTAAAAATTGAATCTGGAAAAAAGATTCTGAAGCTCTTAATACGCCCTCCCAAAACCACCCGAGCCAGTTTAATTTCCGAAAGTATTTTTTCTTTAAATAAGCTAACAGTCACTAAAGAAACTAAAAAAATAATTATCGACAACTGTAAAGAAATTGCCGCCCCGGCAACTATTAAAACCACTGATAAATTTTTGAATTTAATAGTTGGTAAAAATCGTTATTTTTAACTCTTGTTCTGGACTGGCTCAGCAACAACCACCAACCTCTGCTTTTCAGAAAAAACAGGATGGCAGGTAAATAAGGTTAGTTTTTCTTCTTCAGAGGGTTTTAAAATGCTTAAGTCCTCAGCTTCCACCAAAAAACTTCTTTTAACCTGATAAACATATTTTTCCTCTTGATAATAAACCATTATCCGATCTCCTGGTTCTAGTTTATCCAGGAAATAAAAAGTCAGGTTGTGGGGTGGTAAATATTTAAACCTGTGAGCAGTTATAATAGTATTTCCCCGCCTACCGGGACGGCTTCCTTGTGGCAATAACCAAGCCCCTTGGGAAAGCCCTGTGGCAGAATTTTGGCTTTCTGAGAGGGGAGTGTTGACATTGATCAAGGGTATAATTATCCTATTTTTTACTTTTAAGCTTTGCCCTAAAACACCCTGTTTGTTTGTCTGTTCAAGACTCAAAGGATCGTCCTGTCCTTGAAAAATATTGTCAATTTTTTGAACTGATCTTTGGTGCCTGAATAATTGCAAATAAGACTTTAACTTAGGATAAACCGGTAAAAAAACCAGGTATAAAATTACCAATAAACCGCCCAAAATCAAAATTTGGGAAAAAGATTTTAAAATTAAATCTTTGGCTTCCTTTTTTTTAAGCTCGCGCATAGACCTTAATACCTAAAGAGCCTCCGAAAAGAAAAAGTGATAATATTAACAAAAAGGAGAGCTCTTTATCGTTAAATCCCGAAGGCGCTAATTTTACGCCCTTGACTTCTACTTCACGGACTTCTAAGGGAGTTTTAGCGGTAATTGTTTTATGATTTTTTGCGGTTGCTTGAGAAAGATTATGATAAATCCCTTCTTTTACTTCTTCTCCGATAACGACGGAATATTTAATTTCCTCCTCTTCTCCCGGAGACAAGTCACCCAGGCTCCAATTATAGGTATCTTCTTGACTGGATTTATAAAAAAATCCTTGGGGCAATTTATCAATTAAAACCACCCCTAAAGCCTCGGATGCCCCTTCGTTTATAACTCTAACTGTATAATCAACGATGTCTCCCGGGTTGGCAAATGAAACACTAACCGTCTTGGAAATTCCTAAAATCGGATCTAAGTCTTCAGGTGTTGAGGTGGGAGTAGCCGGATCTTTTGACGATTCTTCCGGTGTACCGGTTGCCCCTCTGCCCGCTTGAAAAATCCAAACAGGAGTTCCGCCGGTCCCTCCTGAGCCCCCTCTGCTTTCTTCTTTTTGACAATTTGAGCTACATCCGTCTCCGGAATTTGTATTTCCATCGTCGCATTCCTCGCCGGCTTCTACCAAACTATTCCCACAGATTGGTTTTTTTTCATTTCCTCCCCCGTTGCCGGGTTCTTGAAAGTGGTTGTTAAACTCTGCCAGGGCTTCTTTTCCAGAAACCACTTCTACCTCCTGCTCACCCGAACCAGGGGTAATTGCCTCCCAATTTTCCCTTGCGGTTTCTTTTAGTAAATATTTTCCCGGACTTAGATCGGTAACTAAAGCCTCTCCGTTTGTTGTCTTTACCTGAGTACTGCTACCGGATCCGAATTGAGGAATAATTTCAAACTCCCAATTTAAAGAAGCAGACAGGGCTCGATCATCTTTTGTCGAATCTTGACCGTCTTGGTCTTCATATTTTTTAATCCTTAAAGACCCCAACGGCTCTCCTTCATAATAATTTACAAAATCCCAGCCGTCTTTAATTTCACCAACACTTAAACTAACCGCTTCCTCCGGACCCTCAAGCATCGTCCAATTAAGCGGTAAAGACTCCAGAAGTAAATAATTACCCGCTCTTAAATCGGAAAACTCATAATAACCGGAGGAGTCGGTGGTGGTTGTGGCCACAATTTCTCCGGGGCTATCTTCAGAATATAAATTTATTTGCCAAGGGTTTTTAGCTAAATATCTGTCTGCGCTTGTAGTAGCTAAACCGTCTTGATCAATGTATTTTTGACCTGACAAACTGGCGGTTCGATAATTTATAAATTTCATTTTTTGCTTTTCTCCTGTTTTTAAGGAAGTGGTGGCTTCTCCATTTTTAGGGCTTAAAACAGTCCAACCCGACAATATTTCCTCTCTGATTTTATAATCTCCTTCCTCTAGTTCTGTAAAAGAAAGGCAATATTCTCCGGGTTTAGTGCTTAAGGTTTTAGTGCTTGTGGAAATATCGGTTCTATCCAAATCAAAGCTCCAGACATTACCCGTGGCCTCGGTCCGGTCTAAAGTGGTAGAGGGTAAACCGTCAAAATCCTCATATTTACAAACCTCAATACTGCCTCCTAGGGCCAGTTGGTGATTTCCAAAAATTTTTCCTTCAAGGTTTTCTTCCCAGGCTAAATTAATTTCATAATTATTTGTTTCCGGAAATGTTTGTTCCCAGTCCGGAATTGTTTTTTCCTTTATTGTATAAGAACCGGCGGGTAGGCCGGAAAACTTATAACACCCCAAACTATCGGTGGTTTGTGTAGCAATTAAGGAACTATTTTCCAAAACAATCTCCCAGCCCTCAATAAATGGCTCTTCAGTATCTTTGTTGCCGTTTTGATTTAAATCATTAAATTTACACCCGGAAATTGAGCCGTATTGGCATAATCTGGTGGATATTTGGCTATAAATACTTTCTAAATCATCTGAAGTGGGGGAGTAATAATATTCTGCCTGAGTTTCCCCTGCAATTTGTTTTAACATATTTTCATTAATATCTCCATTGCTTCCCAGGCCTATAGTAAACACCTTAATTCCGGCTAAAGCCGCCTCTGAGGCTTTTTCTAAAGCATATTGAACATCTCTGGGGTCTTCCCCGGAACCGCTTCCCTGGGGCTTGTTTGCCTTTCCATCTGTTAAAAGAATAACCACTTTATTGGCCTGGGGGTTGGCTCGGGAAGAGCTTAGCTCTTCTCGAGCTAAAGCAATTGCATCTCCAATATTGGTAGGGCCTTCTGCTTCTAAACCATCTAGTGAATTCTTGGTGGAATTATGACTAAAAGAAAGTTCTTTTTCCAGCTTGGCCAGCCAATCACCCTCTTTTTCATAAGAAAAATATACCAACCCGGACTGATCTTTGTTCCCCAGCAAATTTAAAAACTTACCTGCGGCGGCCTTAGCGGCAGTAATTTTATTTTCTCTGCTCGGCGTATATTCTGCCGGTCTATGTTCAGCATCTTTTTCTCTACACCACTCTTCAGTTACATTAGTCTCTTGATACTGAACCCACTGCTTAGAAGGTCCCTTCCATTCCAATTGATACCAAACACAAAGACTGTCTCTTCCTCCATCCTCCATACTCCCGGAGCGATCCAGGGCCAAAACCACATCTATCTCCGCCTCACAAAGACCTGATTCCTGGGCTCTAACCTGATTTAGCTTATAAGCACTCCAAACGCTTAAAAACAAAATTAAACTGATTGTTAAGAAAAACCTTAAATTAAAATAATTTAAATTTTTAAACTTTAGTTTTTTCATATTTTTAGGTTTGTTTTAAATTTTTTTTATAAAACCAGATAAATGAAGTGGCTATTAATAAAACGCCCAAAACTATAAACCAATACCAATACTGGCCCAAAAAAAGGCTCCAAGATTTTTCAGACTCCACCACTGCAAAAGCAAAATTCTCTTTTTTTATTTTCTCTCCTTGCAACAAAACCGAAATATCAGCGTGATATTTGCCCAGAGAAGATTGGGGTAGATTATAGAAAAGCTTCACTTCTTCCTGTTCTAAGGGTATAATCGCTGCTTTACTTTCCGGGTAAGGGTAAATAAAATTGTCTATTATTTTGCCCTCCTTAATAATTTTGACTTGTAAATCCGGTTTTAACAAAATATTCCCCTGATTGCGGTACTGGGCTTTAATCTCCAGGGGTTCGCCTTTCATGATTACGTAATTTTTTGGCGAAACCGAAGCGCTTAGTTTTACTATTTCCTGATCTGTAACCTTGATTACAACCTGCCTGCTGACTCTTTGAGCCACTGAGACAGAAACCTTTTCCGAAGAAGTGTTTTGAGGGTTATATTCCACAACCAAACTTCCGCTATATTCACCATTAGGTAAAGTGTCCGGAAGCTTTATTTCCACATCCACCCCTTCTTTACCCTCTCCCTCTATCTCTAGCTCTGTTATTTCAGACTGATTATAAAAAAACTTTGTCCAGCTTTTTATGTCTCCTTCTGCCAGTAAAGCGAATTTAAGGGTCTTTTGGTTGTTGTTAAAAACCTTTAATTCTTCCTTTATCATCTGCCCTCTTAGGGCATTGTTAATTTCAACCGGCTTACTCATCAATCCGATTGCTTGAGCCTGGGGAACAAAAAACGCAAAAAACAGAAAAATTAAGGCAGACAGAGTTGTTTGAATTTTAATTTTTCTAAACATATTTTTTCTATCCAGGGAGGAGAGGGGGAGACCCCCTCTCCTTTGGATAATTAAATTACTCAGTTGGAAACACAGACCGGGCAACACTCCCGAAAATTAGCAAACTTAGCGTCCAGAGTCATAGTACCGCTATAAGTTGAATTCTGGTTCGGAAATTTAGAAACCAAGATAGAAAAATCTACCTCTTCCACCTCGGATAAATCTAGAATGTCTTCTAGCCACCTGTGTTTTTCCGGATAATAATTTTTCCAATCTTCTTCGTTATTACCCACCCGAGCATCGTATCTAACATTGTATACAGTGTCTGTGGTTCCAAATCCCATGTCATCCTGGCTTACGCCTAAGTAAAGACGGGTATTGCCGGTATTTCTAACTGAGGGCTTGTCAGCGGTTCCCCAGGTAGTATCTCCGGAAATTCTTTTATGAGTATTTAGTTTAACATTTCCGTAATCAACTCCGGTAAAATCAACTTCATAAGAAGTTAGGGGTAAATACTCAAAGTGATTTTCCGCCTCATTACTAAACACGCCGGCGCTGTCTAAGGCAAAAATCTTTACTCTATACATTCCGGCAGGGTCTTCCCAGATTAACTCCTTGTCCGCGCAATAGACATAAGCGGTCTCTTTCATCAACTCCCCATCCACATCACAAATTTCGTTATAGTTATAATTCTCAAAAAAAGAGGGTAGGTCGTTGTTGTTGTTTCTGATATTGTTGCAAAACAAGTCATAACCATCTGTCTTACTTAGTCTGGTTAGACGGTTTTCATCACCTCTTTGCTCCCCGCATCCGCTTAAACCATAATCAGGTGACTCACCTGTTCCCCCGTTTATTTGATCCGGGTTAGAGGGGTCTTCCGGGTGAAAAGCCACTGTTTCCGGATAATAAATATCAGTATAAACTCCATCTATATCAGAAACACCGTCTGGGTCTGTAACTATAGCACAGATGGAATAGCTCGTAGTAGATCCCCAAACCCCGGGTGCGTCAAACTGGGCTCCGGAATTACTACTATCATCTTCCCCTGATAATTCGGAATAAAACCCTTTCATTTCCCATTTAGCTTTAACAATCGGGGCTGTTCCCCCTCCTTCGTCCCTGGTTAAAGTGGTATTGACTCCGGATTGTCCGTAAGCCGGTCCTACTAAACCCATAGAGAAAAGCATTGTAATTAGAGCGATCATTCCGCTCCAACGTTTTATCTTTTTCATATTTTTTAGTTTTAGTAATTCTTTTGATTAGCTTCCCTCCTGCGCGAGCTAATCAATTAAGAATTTCTAAAAATCTTTTATTTGTTAATATTAATTTTTTACCAGACCCCCGGCTAAGCACCGGCTTTAGGCCTGGGCCGACCTTTAATTAAAAACGCCCCTGTAAGCTAAAGCAAAGCTTTTACAGAGGCGTTTAAATTTCTAATAACTTAGAATGTTTATGCCTGTTATAAAAATTATTTTATTTCTTCTTTTTTAAGTTTGTTTTCCTCCACCTCGGATCGGCATCGAAAAATTAGTTCTCCGTTTTCAGATATTAAAATATTAACTGACTTGCATTTGGGACATTTTTTTTCTAAATGAACTCCGTCCCTAAATTTATAAATATTAAGCAAGTGGTTTGAACACCGGGCGCACCGCCAAATAAATTGACCGGGGTAATTATTCATAATAATTTTCAGAGGACCGCACTTTTAATAAAAAAACCGGAAAAACAAATTAAGAAAATTTGACCCTAAATAATAGGGTTGTCTTTCTAATCCGTTTCCGGTTTTCATCCCCTCCTAAAATTAAGTTTTTAAAATTTAGAAATGTTTCCTTTTCACTCAAGCTGTTTTTCAAACCTTAAACACAAACATTTTAAAGACAAGAAAATCTTACCAGTTAAGTTTTTTTTGTCAATGTTTTTTTGTTTGGTTTTTTCTGGCCCTTGACTTTTTGAAATAAAAACTTAAAATTTTAAAAGTGTCCGGTGTCCCGCCTCTCACTCTTTACTGTTTTTTTAACCAACAAAAAAATCAGCCACTTCTAAAAAAGGCTGATTTTATTGGGTTTAAGTGCGGAGCGGACGGGGCTCGAACCCGCGACCTCATGCGTGACAGGCATGCGTTCTAACCATCTGAACTACCGCTCCAAAAAAATAAAAACGACACCGGATCGTTTTTCTCTGCTTACGCGAGACTTATTAAAACTAAATCAATAATATCAAAAAGAAATTTCCTAGTCAACTGTTTTTGCTTTTCCACAATTTAACCACAACTTATAAACAAATCCGGGGTTTTTACTTTTTTTGTTTAGTTGTTATAATGTTTTTATTAAAATAAAATTTCAAAAACCATTCTTTTTCCCGGTCCCTGTGTTTCTTTTTTTTATTTAGCGGTTATTAATTTTAAAAAATACATGATCGCTAAAAAATATTCCCCCCATCGACATAGGGTTGGTAGACTATATTTAAATATTAAAATTTAAGGCTATGGATAATAATCAAATCTGGCAAGCTGTTTTAGGTGAAATTGAGCTAAACCTTTCTAAGGCAAATTTTACCACCTGGTTTAAAAACACCTTTATTCTCTCCCAAGAAAATGGAGAGGTAATAATCTGTGTTCCCAACACCTTCACTAAAACCTGGTTGGAAAAAAAATATCACAGCGAGATTTTAAAGGCCTTAAAAAATGTTTTAGGGGAAGAAGTAAAAAATATTTATTACAAAGTTCAAACCAAAAAACAAGAAGAAAAAAAAGAAGAGAAAATTAAAGTCAGATCCGGCTCCTCAAAAACCGACCCAAGTGAGTCCGTAGAAACCAAACCCCAAAACAAACCCTCTTGCAACCGCTTCGGACTTAATCCCAAATATGTTTTTGAAACTTTTGTGGTTGGAAAAGGGAATGAGCTCGCCCACGCCGCCACCAAGGCGGTTGCCGCCAACCTGGGCAGGGCCTATAACCCCTTGTTTATTTATGGAGGAGTGGGGCTGGGAAAAACACACCTTCTTCAGGCGGCGGGCAATGAAGTTTCTAAAAACAGTCGTGTTTTATATACAACCAGTGAAAAATTTACCAATGATTACGTACAAGCAGTCCATAGTGGAAAAGCCAAAGATTTTAAAGACTACTATAGAAACGTAGATATGCTTTTAATTGACGATGTTCAGTTTATGGCCGGAAAAGACGGAACCCAAGAAGAGTTTTTTCACACCTTTAATGAGTTACAGCAAGCGGACAAACAAATTATTATAACCTCTGACAAGCCCCCGAAATCAATCCCCGCCCTGGAAAAACGGCTTTTGTCTCGTTTTGAGTCGGGAATGGTGGCGGATGTTTCTAAGCCGGACACTGAAACCAAAATCGCGATTTTAGAAGAAAAAGCTAAAGAAAAAACCTATTCCCTGGAAAGAGAAATTTTAGAATATATCGCCAACAATATCAACAACAACATCCGAGAACTGGAAGGCGCTTTAAATAAAATTATTGCTTTTCATGAATTTAACAATTCTACTCCCTCCTTAAAAACCACTAAAAACATATTAAATGATCTGCTGTGTAATCTTCAAGCCAAGAGTGTTTCAATTAAAGATATTGTTTCCGCGGTTTGTAGTTTTTATAGTATCAGCAGTAAAGATTTAACCGGAAAAGGGAGGAGAAAAGAATTGGTTTGGCCCAGACAAATAGCTATTTTTTTAATGAGAGAGGAGGTTGACGCCTCCTACCCCACAATCGGAAGTGAGTTGGGGGGAAGGGATCACACCACAGCCATGCACGCTTACAATAAAATTCTAGAAGAAATAAAAGAAAAAGAAAACGAAAAAATCAAACAAGAAATCGAGTCAATTAAACAACTCCTAAGTTCTTAGGTATATCTTGTGAAAAACCGCGGGTAAGGCTGTGAAAAAACGCGAGTCTTCTCGGGGATAAAATTTAACAAGCTGTGAAAAAAACAAAAAACAAAAAAACACCTGTGTAAAACTTTAAACCCAATCCACCTAAAAACCCCACTTTGTTAACAAGCCATTATCTAGTTTAAACCCCGCAAAACCTAACTTTAAAAACAAAAAAGAAAACTTATTCACACCCCTTATTAATATTATCTTTTTATTATCTATTAATTATTTAATTAAATAAAACATGAAATTTTTAAGTGTAAAAAACAATTTTAAAAAAGGACTTTTTTTGGTTAGTCATATAGCGGGTAAAAACGTAAATTTACCAATTTTAAACAATGTAATGATTAAAATAGAAAACAAAGACATTAAATTGATCACTACAGACCTGGAAATAGGGGTGGTACACCACTTAAGGGGCAAGATAGAAAAAGAAGGTGTTTATACTGTTAATTCCAAAATGATCGCGGATTATATTAATTTACTCCCGGATAAAAAAATAGAAATAGAACAAAAAGAAAATGAGTTAAAAATTCAGTGTGAAAATTATAAAACCAAAATCAAAGGACAATCAGCTGAAGATTTTCCCCTAATTCCCCAAGTGGAAAAAAAGAACGGATATAAAACAAACATAAAAAACTTAAAAAAAGCTTTATCTCAGGTGGTTTTTGCCACTTCATCCGCGGAAACAAGAATTGAATTAACCGGGGTTTTGTTTATTTTAAATCAAGACGAACTCATTCTTGCCTCCACTGATAGTTATAGACTGGCGGAGAAAAAAATAAAACTACAAACCGAAAACAAAGAAGAGACTAGGGTAATTGTGCCGGCCAAGACAGTTCAAGAGCTTTTGCGGGTTTTAACCGGATTAAGCGAAGAAGAAGAAATGGAAAAAGAGGAGGAAATAAGTTTTTATCTCTCGGAAAACCAAATTCTTTTTACCACCCAAAACACCGAGCTTGTTTCCCGTTTAATTGAGGGTCAATACCCTGATTATAAACAAATAATTCCGGAAAAAAGCCAAACCAAGGCGAAAATAAATAAAAATGAATTAACCAGGGCTGTTAAAACCTCCTCCCTTTTTTCTAAAACAGGAATTAATGATATTAATCTAGACTTTCCCGAAGGAAAAAATCAGGTTGTGGTAAGCTCGGTTTCCGGGCAAACCGGTGAAAATTTAGTGGAAATAGATTCTCAGGTAAGCGGTAAAGATAACCGAATTGTGGTTAACTACCAATATTTACTAGATGGTTTAAAAATTATAGAAGACGAAGAGGTGGAAATAGAGGTTATTGATAACAACACTCCTTGTATAATTAAACCCACTAAAGAGAAGGATTATTTATATATAATTATGCCCATAAAACAATAAGATCCCGGCGAATCAATAAATTTACTACAAATTATTTTTTTAATAATTAAGCATTACCTTTCTCGCTAACGCGAGTTAGTAGGCCCTAATTATTGTTTATAGTGACATATATTTCTTTTTCCAGGGTTTCTTTACCGTCCCAAGTGAAAAGTTTGGGGGTGATTTTGTAAGTGCCGCCCACATTGGGTTTGTTCCAATTAAATTCCATAGTTCCTTGACCCCCTCTAGTTTTATAAATGGAGTCGATTTCACTGGAAGTGGAGGTTAACTCGGAAATAAACTCGACTTGAGCGACTTTAAAATTATTAGAGATATTTAACTTAAAAGTAAAAGGAAAATCAACCGAAGTTAAAGAAAGGTTTTTTTGGGGTTTTATCCAAGAGACGCTCGGGACAGCGTCTTTTTTGTTGGAATTGTTTTTATAATTAAAAATTAAGTTTTTTCGAGTGCAATTACCCACCCCATCACAAGACTCTACCCCCAAGTCATGATAACCGCTATTTAGAAAATCAATATTTCTATCTAAACTAAAAGGATATGACTTACTGCTTGTGAAGTAATTGTTATTTAGATAATAATTAACTCTATTAATACCCCTCGGGGCGGATGTTTTTATTTTTACCACCAAATTTTTACTTGTAATTATCTCTTTGTTGTTTGGTTCCTTAATGTTTAATAGGGGTTTAAATTCAGGTCTGTGCACATCATCGTATTTAGTGGGTATTTCGATTGAAGAAGTAGAGGAAAACTCATTTTCTCGCGCCCAGTTTTGAACCGCCTTTTCCCAAGAGTTAAACTGTGGATCTTGACTCGGGTCTTCCGGAGCCTCTCCCAGGGGGTCTTCTTTGTTAATATAATAAAGTATACAATGGGGGTCTGCTTGGTATTCCACCTCTTTGATATACTTTTCCGGGGTGTGTTCTGTGGCCAACAAACCGGAAACAGTGTCAATTTTTACGGTTTGTTTAAAATCAAGCTCTCCGTCAATTGCCGGCTTTCCGGTTTTTATATCCACGGGTTTTTTAAAAGTCTCAACCGGCGTATCCCCCAAAACTCGGCTCATATAATGATTCCAAATCGGGGCGGCCGCATTACCCCCCGAGGCGCCTCGAACCATTTTTTGGTTGTCATTATTTCCTACCCAAACTCCGGCCACCAAAGAAGGAGTATAACCCACTGTCCAAGCGTCTCGGTAATCATTGGTGGTTCCGGTTTTTGCGGCCACCGGCCGAGAGTCTAGAGTTAACCAGTTGTTTAAACCATAAGTAAAAGAACGCGCTTGATTGTCACTTAAAACACTATTAATCATTCGGGCGACTTTGGGTTCAATTATTCTTTCTTCTTGTTTTTTATGTTCCTCAATCACCCTTCCTTTAGAATCTTCTATTTTAGTAATTACGCTTAAAGGGTGGATTACGCCCTCACGAGCAAAAACACTGTAGGCGTTAGCGTGTTCAATTAATTTTACTTCAGCGCCCCCTAAAACCAAAGAAAGGCCAAAACGACTCCTATCTTCAAAAGTGGAATAACCTAAATTTTTTAAATATTCAAAGACATTATCCAGGCCGGCTAAATACAAAGCTTTTACAGCCGGGATATTTAAAGATCCGGCCAAAGCTTTTCGAATACTAATCGGGCCATGTTCTTCCAGGTCGTAATTTTTTGGTTTATAGGGCTGATTGGGATTGTTAGAGAAATTGGTAACCACATCAAACAATTTGGTTTGAGGGGTAAAACCTTTGGTAAATAAATTTGAATAAACCAAGGGCTTCATTGAGGAGCCCGGCTGTCTTTTGGCTGTGGTAACATTAAATTTTCCGTCGATTTTCTCGTCAAAATAATCCCGGGATCCCACCATTGCCAATATTTGCCCGGTTTTAGGATCCAAGGAAACCAATCCGGCATTCTCGGCATTATATTTTTCCTGATTTTTCTTCACTCCTTCCTCTACCACCTCTTCGGCAATTTCTTGTTTATAAGTATCCAGGGTGGTATAAATTTTTAATCCCCCTTGTTCAAGCATTTTCTGGCCGTATTTTCGGGAAAGAAGACTTTTAACATACATTACAAAATGAGGAGCTTTAATATTTGAAGAAGGTTGTCTAAATTCCAGTTCTTCTTTTTGAGCTTCTTCCATTTTAGTTTCAGAAATATAGCCCTGTTCATTCATTAGTTTTAAAATATAATCTTTTCTTTTCAGTAAAAGCTCTTTGTTTGGTCCATAAGGGGAGTAAAAACTAGGGGCTTGAGGAAGAGCGGCTAAGATGGCTGATTCCGCCAAACTAATATCCTTTACATTTTTACCAAAATAATAACGACTGGCAGCTTCTACTCCATAAGTGGTTCCTCCATAAGGAATTTCATTTAAATAAAGTTGGAGAATTTCGTTTTTGGAAAATTTTTGCTCTAGCCTATAGGCCAAGATTAATTCTTTTATTTTTCGGGTGAAAGTTTTTTCCGGAGTTAAAACCGCGTTTTTTACCAATTGTTGGGTAATAGTAGAACCCCCGGCTTTTTTCCTATAAATTATATCCGTAATAGCGGTTCGAAAAATTGCCCAGAGACTAAAGCCCTGGTGCTCATAAAAATTCTTATCCTCCATGGCAATTGTGGCGCTTTCCATATAATCGGGAATATCTTCCAGGGTAACCAAAGTTCTTTGCTGCTCCCCATGAATTTCATAAAGCAAGGTATCTCCGGTGCGGTCATAAATTTTTGTACTTTGGGCCACCTCTCTTTGAATTAACTGATTGGGATCAGGAAGATTTTGAGAAGCCCAAATAAAAGTACCTAAAATCGTTGAAACCCCCAAAAAAAACAGGATTATTAAAATACCTAGAAATTTTTTACTAAAAATCAGGTTTTTTAGAGAAAGTTTCTTTTTTTTACGCTTAGAAAAACCGTGATTTCTGTGGTTGGAGCCGGTTCTTTTAATTTCCTGGAGGCCGGGTTTATTTGTTTGGTTTTTCCAGGATTTATTATGTTTGTGTTGATTTAATTGAGGGATGGGCATTTCTTCTTTAATATAAACATTAATTTAGTTTTTGTAGAATTGGGCGGCTTTTTCCGGAGAAATAGAGTTAATTACCAAACCGGAGCCGAGCTCTACGCCGGCCCAAACGCTATCTCGGGGTTGAATTTTTAAATAAAAATGTTGGTTAGTGTCTGAAATAATATTGTGAAGAAAATAGTTAAAAGACAGGTTAATAGAGTCAAGTTTAACCAAGAGGTTTTTTAGGGTTTGGGCCAGAGAAGAAAGCTCGGCGTCATTAAGTTCGGTTATGTTGTCCACATGTCTTTTGGGGAAAATCCAGGCCTCATAGTGGTATTGGCTGGCATAAGGGGTGAAGGCGATTATGTTTTTATCTTCTACTATTTTTCTTTCGGTTTTCGCTTCTTTTTTGATTATATCGCAATAAGGGCAAGTTCCGTTTTTGATTCGGTATTCTTGTTTTAATTTTGCTTCTTCGCGAAGATCGTCCGGAATAATTCGGGTGGCGAAAATCTGAGAATGAGAATGAGTAATAGAGGCCCCGGCTTTATACCCTTGGTTCTTAAAACACAAAATATAATCAATTTCTTTAACCTTGCTTAGCGTTTTAGTTCTTTGGGCATACATCTCCAAAAGTCTTTTGACATTTTTTACCGGCAGGTGGGCTAATTCTTTGGTGTGTTGCGGACTGTCTATAATCACTTCTTGGGTTCCATAAGCTTTTTCATTATCCAGGCTTACAGCCGGATAAATGTTTTTTAAACTTAAAACCTCCCAATCATTGGAACCGGGCTTGTTTATTCTATCTGTAATATTTTTTTTGTCAATATTTTCCGGGCAAAAGGGGCAGTTAGGATCTTTTTTAATAGTGGTGTGTTCTTTTAAATCCCTGGGGCGAGCCGCTCTACCCGGCGTAATAATGACATATTTATTTAGGAGATAAGATTTCCTAATCTCTGATTTGTTTTGACCCATAAATGTATTTGTGTTATTTGCCCACCGGACTGAAACCGAGTTCCAGGTTGGTGAGGAGGGTAAATAATATAAAAGTTTATTTGTAGATTTGTGAAATGATTTGTTGATTTGAGGGGACTTTTTTATTATAGCAAAACCTCGGCCTTTCTTCCAATTTTAAAATTTGTTATACTGATAACTAGTTCTTAAATTTTATAATTAAAAAATTTTTATGGATTTTTGGGTTGTTTTTATAATAATTCTGGTCGCGGCAGTAGCTATAATAATGGTTAAAGCCAAACTGGAATAAAACGACAAAAAAACACGCCCCTGAGTTTAATTTGAGGCGTGCTTTTATTTACTAAAAGTTTTTAGTGGTTGTTTTTCGGTTTAAAGGGAGGTTTGGAGTTAAAATTTTTCCCCGCCCCGTTTTGAGAGGATTTGTTTTTATCCCAGATCGGCTGATTTGCTTCCAGGCCCTTCATAGTCAAGCCGATTTTCCCCTGATCGTCCACGCTTTTTACTTTCACAGCCACCTCATCCCCTTCTTTAACCAAATCTCCGGGGTGATTAACCCGGAAAGGAGCCATTTCACTAACATGAACCAGTCCTTCATGTCCGGAAAACAAGGAAACAAAAATTCCAAAGTCAACGATTTTTATTACTACACCCTTAAAAGTTTCTCCCACTTCAAATTCGTAAGTAATTTCTTTAATCCAGCCAATCGCCTCTTCACAGTTTTGTTTATTGGCTCCGGAAACAACCACAGTGCCGTCATCTTCAATATCAATAGAGACATCTTTTTCTTCAATAATTTTGTTAATAACCTTTCCTCCGGCACCAATTACATCGCGGATTTTTTCCGGGTTAATCTTTATTTTTATCAGTAAGGGCGCGTAGGGGGAAAGCTCCGGATTGGGCTCCTTAATAGCGCTGTCCATTGTGTCTAAAATTCTTTGGCGAGCTTCTTTTCCTTGTTCCAGAGTTTTTTTGATTATTTCCGGGGTGATCCCGTTGGTTTTAGTGTCTAGCTGAATAGCGGTAATTCCGTCTCGGGTTCCGGTGATTTTGAAGTCCATACCTCCTTTACCGTCTTCCAGGTCTTGAATGTCGGTTAAAACTTTCCATTGGCTCATATCTTCATTAGAGGCAAGCCCCATAGCGATGCCACCCACGGCTTTTTTAATCGGCACACCCGCATCCATTAAAGCTAAACTGGAGGCGCAAGTGGATCCCATTGAAGAGGATCCGTTGGAGCTTAAGGTTTCGCTCACCACTCGGGTGATGTAAGGAAACTCTTCTTTGTCCGGAACCACCGGGGTTAAAGCTTTTTCCGCCAAAGCGCCGTGGCCGATATCTCTCCTGCTGGGACCGAAAATGGGTTTAGTTTCTCCCACGGAATAAGGGGGAAAATTATAATGATGCATAAATCTTTTAGTTCCCATTCCTTCAATGGTTTCACTGTATTGTTCTAAGCCCGGAGCCCCCAGGGTGACAATAGACATAATTTGGGTTTCTCCTCGAGAAAATAACCCGGCGCCGTGGTTTCGGGGTAAGATTCCCACCTCCGCGGACAAGGATCTTATTTCATCAAGTTTTCTGCCGTCTACTCTCTTTTCATTTTTCAGAATTTGCTTGCTAACCTCGGCCTCTACCGCCTTCTCCACGGTTTTTTTCAAGGCATAACCTCTTTTCTCTTTGCTAATTCCGTTTTCGTAAAGGTGGTAGTCCAGTTTTTGTTTTATGGCTTCTACCGCCGCTTTTCTTTCGCCTTTTGTATAATATTGTTTATCAAACAATATAGGGTGAATATTTTCGTTCAACCAGCTCTCCGCTAGATCTAAGATTTTTTGGTTATCTTGCTCTTCTTGCTTTTCTTCTCCGTTTTTCAAGGGTTCAGCCGGAGAGTTTTTTTCCTTGGCGGGAACTTCTTGTTTTAATTGTTCAATAAGTTCAATAGCCGGCTGTAATTCTTTTTGCCCTTCAGTTATAGCTTCAAAAACTTTGTTTTCGTCCACTTCCCAGGCTCCGGATTCGAGCATTATGGTTTTTTCCTTGGTTCCGGCTATTATTAAATCCAGATTGCTTTCCGCTTGTTGTTCATAAGTGGGGTTTAACACCAGCTCTTCATTAACCTGCCCCACTCTAATTCCCCCAATCGGGCCTTGCCACTCCACCCCGGAGATAGCCAGAGCCGCGGAAGCGGCCACCAAGGCCACAATATCGTGAGGATTTTTTTTATCCACCGACAAAGAGGTAATTAAAACTTGGACCTCTTTTCGAGAGTCTTCGGTAAAAAGAGGTCTAATAGAGCGATCAACCATTCGACTGGTTAAGACCGCCTCATCACTGGGCCTGCCTTCTCTTTTGATCCACCGAGATCCCTTAATCATTCCGGCCGCGTAAAATCTTTCTTCAAAAGCGACCATTAAAGGAAAAAAATCCACGTTTTTTTCTTCTTTGGACTCCACTACCGTGGCCATAACCACGGTTTCTCCATACTGGACTGTAACCGCGGCATCGGCTTGCCGGGCCAGCTTGCCGGTTTTAATTGTTAATTCTCTGCCCAGCCACTGGGTAGAGAGGGTTTTTTCTTCTGCCATAATTTTCTTTACTTGATCAATAAACTTAAGAACTATGACGCTTATCGGTTCATAGCGCTTCTTGTTTATTGACCAAGTATAATTAAATAATAAATTTACTTGATTAAGTATTTTTTAGTGTTCTCGCTTAAGTTTATAAAATCATCCGCCTCTTCCACCAGTTTGGCGGAAGCGGTTTTTTGAAAAGCAATCACCTCTACCAGGCACCCGGTGGTGTTTTGTAAATACTTTACCAAGGGAACATAGTCTCCATCTCCGGTAACCAGGATTATAACATCCATGTTCCCGGCCATTTTAATGGCATCTACGGTAATACCCACATCCCAGTCCGCCTTTTTAGCTCCTCCGGCAAAAATTTGTAAGTCTTTTTCTTTTACCTCAAACCCTTGCTGGGAAAGCGCTTCCAGGAAGTTTGTCTCTTCGCCGGATTCGGTTTTTACCACATAAGCCATAGCCCGAATTAATTTCCGGCCAAAAACAGCGGTTTTTAATATTTCCTTAAAATTAACTTTTCGGCTGTAAAGGTTTTTAGCAGAGTGATACATATTAGCCACATCAACTAACACGCAAACTCTCTGATCTCTATGTTTTATCATAATTTTAATAAAAATTGCATTACCCTAATTAGCCGGCAATGCAATTTATGTAATATTTAGTTTTCTTTATCACCGTCCTCTGATGAGGATTCTTTTTCTTCTTCTTGTTCTTCGGCCAGTTTGTTTTTTTCTTCCAGTATTTTTTCCATTTCTTTTTTGGCTTCTTCCTCTTCTTCTATTTTTTTGGCAATTCTTAAATTAAGTTTTCGAGCCAAGTCTTTAAAAGTTTCTTCGTCTTCCTTTTTTAAATATTTAAGCATTTTTTTCCTCTCTCCGATTTTTTTTAGAAGTCCTCTGCGGGAGGAATGGTCTTTTTTATGCTCTTTTAAGTGCTCGGTTAGATCTTTAATTTCCTCGGTTAGAATTGCGATTTGCACTTGCGGGGAACCGGTGTCTTTATCATGGGTTCCGTACTTTTTAATCAACTTTTCTTTAGTTTTTTTGTCCAACATAGTTTCCCAGACCGAGATGAAGCCTTAAAAACGCTTAAGCCGACATCCAAGAAAAGGTTATTTTTAATAAAAAATTAAAATTTTTTATTCGCCGAGAGCCACGGAATAGACGCTGAATATCGCGGAGTTTTACTTTTCACTTCTAGTGAAAAGAGTTTGTGCGAATTCAAAATTTTATTATTGTGACCATAACACAAGATTTTAAAAAAATCAAGCCTGTCGCAATTTTGGTTAAAATTGCGACATATAATTTTTAACATAAAAAAAGAGCCTAACGTTTGACCTGTGTTTTGTATACTGACTTGAAACTCTTTTAGCTAAAAAGAGT
>CAYRJF010000001.1:30309-34679 GCA_964424365.1 uncultured Gammaproteobacteria bacterium
TCATCTCTTTTTTCTTCCATAGTCTCTTTATCACGCGCTTCCAGGTTTAACCTCACTTTCTCTTCGGTGTTAGAGCCCCGAACATTGAACCAAAAATTAGAATATTCTACAGTTATTCCGTCCAGTTCATTTATTTCTCCGTCCGAATACTTCTCTTTTAGGGTATTAAAAACTACTTGTTTATCCCCTACCTCTGAATTTATTTCACCTGAGTGGTAATATTTTTGATAAGGTTTAATATAGTCGGAAATTTTTCCGCCAGTCCGGGAAAACTCTTCTAAAAGCTTTCCGATTATAATAACCGGCACTTCAAAACAGCCCGCCTCCATATTTAAAAAGAAATGTCCCGAGGATTCGCCGGCAAAATAAGCTCCTTCTTCCAGGGCTTTTGCCTTGATTAAGGAATGTCCTACCGGGGTAACAATCGGAGTGCCCCCGTTTTCCTCAATTAAATCCCGGGTAATTCTTCCCGGCCTAATATCATAACAAATTTTAGATCCGGGCTTATCTTCTAAAAACATTTTAGCCAAAATTCCTCGAATTATGGATTGGTCTATAGCTTCCCCTTTATTGTCTACAAAAAAAACACGATCTCCGTCTCCGTCTATAGCTATTCCCAGGTCACAGGATTCTTCCACAATTTTCTTTTTTAAATCCGCTACATTTTCTTTTTTTATCGGATCGGCTTCATGGGAAGGGAAAGTGCCGTCTATCTCAAAATTCATTTTTACCGGTCTTGTTGGAAGTTTTTCAAACATTGCTTCCATATATTGGGCGCCCATGCCGTTAGCCGGATCCACAGCCACTTTAAAAGAATTAATTTTATCCGGATCAAAAAATTTAAAATCATGTTCTATTTGAGCTTTTAAAATTTCCGAGTTAGTCTTAACTTCTCCTTTGGTTTGGGCTAATTTCAGTTCTTCTTTTTCAACTTTTTCTTTTAGTTTGCGAATCCCTGTCTCAAAACTAACCGGCTTGGCTTTGTCCCGAGTAAGTTTAAAGCCATTCCACTCTTTGGGATTGTGGGAAGCAGAGACTATTATTCCTCCGTCCGCTTTTAAGTAGGAAACTCCGAAATAAAAAGTGGGAGTGGAAATCATTCCTATATCAATCACGTGTCCCCCGGCTTCAGTTATTCCATTTATTAAAGATTTTTTTAGTTCCGGAGTGGAAAGGCGCATGTCCCCGCCCACCGCAATGGTTATTTTCTCTTTTTTTCTCTCTTCACTGATTAAGTTGGCAAAGGCAATACCCAGCTTGTAGGCGGTGTCTTTGTCTAAATCTTCGGGGTAGACCCCCCTGATGTCATAGGCCTTGAAAATATTAGGGTTTGGCATAAATGCATTGTTATATTGTTAAATTGTTTTTTACTTGATTTTAGGATGTGTTTTTAGAAAGCTAATTCTTATCGTCCAGGCAAAAAAGAGTTAACAATTAAGCAAATTGGTTATTATTCTTTTTTATAAGGAGACTTAAAGCTAAACGCTTTTTAAATAGTTAAACATAGCACCCAGTCCCCAAAGCGTGGCGACTAAACTGAAAATCCAACCTACGAGAGGTAGGGAAAAAGCCACCCAGGCAATGACCACCCCGACAATTAGGGCAACCATTAAGGAATCTTTTTTGTAGTTGGCCTTTTTGGTTATCAAACGACCCAAATAAATCGCTACCAAAACCCGGCTTACTATTAAGGCCACCAGCCATAAAGATATAATGATTATGGTTAAAGGGGCCCCAATTAGGGTAAAAAGCAACAAGATTCCGGCCAAAGGGGGTAAGACCAAAAGAGCCAAACCTTTCAAAAAGGTGGTGTAGGTACTTTCTTTAAAATGGTAAAAAAGTTCCAGGGTCTTGTTTTTGAATAAGGTTACAAAAATAAGTCCGATCAAGAGGCTGGCAAAAACCGCCAGCAGGTAATTCCAAACCCAACTTGAGATATTGGTTTCTGCGACCGGGTAAAATTCATGTTTTAGCTCGCCCCCGAGACCGGCTTTTTCACTAATATCTCCTTTGACTCCGGCTCGATAATAAAGACCGTCTTTTATTTGAGCCGACTCAGTAATGGTCAAGGGAGAGTCTATTTCTCTTTTGTCCAGCAAAAGATCCGCTCTGCCATTGACCAGCCCTTTTAAAACCAGTTTAGACCCGGCCATTTTAAGATTTCTGCCCACCTCGCCCCTAAGCTCAGCTTCCGGGCTCGCCAGCAAGAGATCTCTGCCCACCTTTGAGCCCTCTTTCTGGAAAACATTCGCCCCGGCCAGATAAGCGTTTTCGGAAACAGCGCCTTCGAAATTAATGTTTTCCCCGGCTAGCTTCACGCTGCCGCTAACCTTACCTTCCAGATTAATATTGGAAGCCAGGCCGATAACATCTCCCTCTATTTCTCCTTTTATAGTTAAATTTTGTCCCAGGGCTATCAGGTCCCCGATTATTTTACCTTCCACGGAAATGTTTTTCCCCAGAGCATAGACATTGTCATTAACGGTTTCTTCCGCCGGTATTACAATGTTATTTCTGGTTTTTAAACTACTTGCCCCGGCCATTAAAGGTAAAAGCAACAAAACTCCCAATAAGGAGAAAAAAATAATTTTTTTTCTTGTTTTTGCCATATTAATATGCTTTAATAAAAAATATATTTTTTATTCGCGGACAAACATTGAACATACGCTGAAAAATCGCGGAACAAATATGTTTTTAAAAGGATTGATTGTCCGCGTAAGTCCGCGTTTTGTCAGCGGGATTCCGCGAATAGAAAGGCTTTTAAACCTTTCTATTAAAGTATAGCAGTAATATTATGCAAAAAGCAATATTAGAAATAATTAAAAATAAACCGCAAACCAGAGAGGAGCTGACCGAGCGAAAAAGAAAAATTTCCAAAAAATACGGAATCGAAACCTTGCAAAACTCGGAAATTTTACAAGTTTACAACAGATTGGTGGAAGAGAAAAAGCTTAAAGCCAACCCCGACCTGGAGGCGGTTTTGCGGAAACGGTCGGTTCGAACTATTTCCGGTATTGCCCCGGTGGCGGTTTTAACCAAACCTTATAAATGTCCCGGAGAGTGCGTTTATTGTCCGGAGGAAAAAGACGTGCCTAAAAGTTATCTTTCCAATGAGCCGGCGGTGATGCGGGCGATTCGGAACAACTACCACCCCTACAAACAGGTTCAGCTTCGGTTGCGTGCCCTGGAAAACAACGGCCACCACCCCACTAAGATTGAGTTAATCGTAATGGGCGGGACTTGGAGTTTTTTTTCTGAGAAATATAAATATTGGTATATTAAAGAGTGCTTTCGGGGAGCGAATGATTATAAAAAAAAGGATAAGTGGGACACAGGAAACAAACTTTCTCAAACGTCTTTAGAAAGATTAAAGAAAGACCTAACACGAGAACAAAAGAAAAACGAAAGAGGCGAATATAAAATTATAGGTTTGACTTTGGAAACCAGGCCGGATTATATTACCGAAAAAGAGGTAATTCAGATGAGAAAATTGGGCGCTACTCGGGTGGAGCTTGGGGTTCAGGCAATTGAGGAGAAAATTTTAAAAATAAACAGGAGAGGTCATGGGGTTGCAGAAACCATAAAAGCTACTCAAATTTTGAAAGATTATGGATTTAAGGTCACCTATCATATTATGCCCGGGTTGCCCGGGTCCAGTTACAAGAAAGATTTGGAGATGTTTAAGCAACTTTTTAATAACCCCGAGTTTCAGCCTGATCAAATTAAATTTTATCCCACAGTGGTTACAAAAGGAAGTTTGTTGTATAATTGGTGGAAGAAGGGTAAGTACAAGCCCTATACAGACAAAGAGCTGCAAAATTTAATTATAGATTGCAAAAAAGTCATTCCCCGCTATGTTCGGATAATTCGTTTGATCCGGGATATTCCCGGAGAGTCAATTGAGGCCGGCAACAAGATTACCAACCTAAGGCAGATTATGAAGGATAGGGGCGTAAAATGCGAGTGTATCCGTTGCCGGGAGGCTAAAGAAAAAAAGGTGGAGAAAGATAATTTGGAATTAAACACTGTCTCTTACCCCGCCTCTCAAGGCAAGGAAAAGTTTATTAATTTTCAGTCCCGAGACGGGAAGACTCTTTATGGTTTTCTGCGTTTAAGGTTTCCCAAAGAGAATAATAATAATTCTCTAGTTAAAAATAAAAAAACCGCTTTTATCCGCGAGCTTCATGTTTACGGCGAGCTTACTTCTGTGGGAGAGAAACGAAAAAGGGTTCAACACTCGGGATTGGGCAAGGACTTGATGGCCGAAGCGGAAAGACAGGCAAAAGAAGAGGGGTATAAAAATATAGCCGTGATTTCCGGGGTTGGGGTTAGGGGGTATTATAGGAAGAGAGGGTATCGGTTGAAGAATG
>CAYRJF010000002.1:0-28714 GCA_964424365.1 uncultured Gammaproteobacteria bacterium
GAGAGAGTTACAGAAGTTTAAAATTCAATTTCAAGGCATTCAAGAGGTTTATTATCTGGCTTGCCCCACTTCGCCTAAACATTTTCAGGAAAATAAAATTGAAACTGTTTTAGCAAATTCTTGCGGATTGCACAACGCTTTGGAAATAGCAGTTAAAAATCAGGCAAAGTTTATGCATTTTTCTTCTTCCGTCGTTTATGGCAATCGTGAGGAAACCGGAGAAGAAAAAATACAGGAGGATTATTTAGGTAAGGTGGACTTTCTTTCCGATAGAGCTTGTTATGACGAGGGGAAGAGATTTGCTGAAACTATGGTTAAAAATTATCAGAAAGTCAAAGAATTGGACGCTAAAATTATCCGTCCTTTCCGGATTTATGGGCCCCGGATGCCTCTCCAGGACGACCAGATGATACCTGACTTTATTAATAATGCTCTGGAGAATAAAGATTTGGTTATTTTCGGGGATAAAAATTTTTCTTCCAGTTTTTGCTATATAAGTGATTTGGTGGACGCAACCATAAAAATGATGGACAGCGAAGTCAAGGGCCCTATTAATATCGGCTCAGATGTTTTAGTTACTTTGGAGGAAGTGGCTCAGAAAATCATTCAAATTATAGGATCCAATTCCGAAATTAAACATGAAGAAGAAAAACTTTTCATGACCCAGCTTTCTTTACCTGATATCACTAAGGCCAGCAATGAATTGGGCTGGATGCCGGTGGTTACTTTAGATAAAGGCTTGGAAACCACAGTGGATGACTTAAGAGCCAAAAAAGGCTTAAAAAATTTTAGCGCTTAATTTATGAAAATTAACTCTACCTCAAAAAAAACCAAAGAGAGAGACAAAAAATCCGCTTCTGCGGAAGAAAATGATCAAGGTCGGGGGAAAAAGGGTTTAATGCAGAAAATTAATAATTATTTATTGAAATTTTCCCGGGTCCCTTTAAAGGAAAAACTTTTTTTCATTCAGTATTTCGGGATAATGTTTAAAACCGGAATTTCTTTGTCCGTGATTTTACGGACTTTGTCTCGGCAAACTGCTAATAAATATTTTTCCAAAATAATCGAGGAAATAGCTCGGGAGGTGGAAAAAGGTTCAAGCTTAGCAGACGCTTTTCGTCCGCATGAGAAAGTTTTCGGAGAGCTGTTTATTAATATGATAGAAGCGGGGGAAGTTTCCGGTAATCTGGAAACCGTTTTAAACCAGCTTTATATTCAGACCAAAAAACAGAGCGAGTTAACTTCTAAAGTAAAAGGAGCCTTGACTTACCCGGTAGTTTTATTGATTGTAATGGTTCTAATCGGAATTTTCATGATGATTGTGGTAGTGCCCAAGCTTTTGGGGGTTTTGAGCACTTTTGGAACCACCCTACCCCTCCCCACCCGGATTTTAATTGCCATCAGCAACTTTATGACCAACAACAGTTTGTTTTTAGGGATTGCTGTTTTGGTTGTAATTATAATTGTTGTTAAAGTTTTACGAACTTATAAAGGCAAGTACGCTTTTGGCTGGTTGATGTTAAAAACCCCCATAATCGGAACCATTTTAAAAAAAATTAATTTAGCTCGTTTTGCCCGAACTTCCAGCAGTTTAATTAAAACCGATATTTTGATTGTGCGGGCTTTTAAAATTACCGCCAGCGTCTTGGGAAATTTAGCCTATCGCCGGGTAATAGAAGAGGTTAGTAAAAAAATAGAAAAAGGGGGACAAATTAATGAAATAATTTCCGAATACCCCCACTTGTTTCCGCCGGTAGTTCAGCAAATTGTGGCTGTGGGGGAAGAGACCGGAGAGCTGGATGAGATTTTAATGGAGTTAGCTGATTTTTATGAAAAAGAAGTGGATACTATCATGGAAAATTTGCCTTCTATCATTGAGCCGATTTTGATTTTACTTCTGGGTATCGGAGTTGGAGGAATGGCCGTGGCCGTTATTATGCCCATGTATTCTCTCACCTCCACTATTTAGTGGCTACTGATTTTTAGAAAAATTAGCGTCCGGGAGAAAATAATTTTTCCCAATAATTAAAAATTATCTTTTTCGCTGACACAGGGTCGGCAAGTCATGTTTAATTATGAATAATAAAGGCAGTGTTTTGTTAAATCTTTTGGTTGCGGTTTTGGTTGTAATTGTGGTGGTTACTTTAACCCTCCCTTTTATACGCAATTACCGAATTAATTCCGCATTAAGCTCTGAGGCCCGACGATTGGTCAACAACTTGCGTTATGCCCAGCAACTTTCCGTAACCGAGCAAGTTGTCCACGGGGTGAAATTTGATGAGGAAAATAATCTTTATAAAGTCATTAAGTTGACCTCCCCAACTACCACCCTAAATTCTTTTCCCTTGGGGAACAATAATAATCTCAAGGAATTAAACAATTTTTCCGACACAGTAGTGGAGTTCAATTTTTACGGAGGGGTGGATGAGTCAGGAGAAATAATTTTAGAAAATATTAATAATCATGAAATAACTGTAGAAGTAAAACCTTCAGGATATGTTCAAATTCAATAAATTATTTTTAGGAGAAAGACCGGCTTTTTCTTTGATCGAGGTAGTGGTAGCGATCAGTATTCTTACTGTTACTTTCATCGGTCTAATGCAAACTTTTCCTTATGGCACTGCCATCAACACTTCGGCGCGGCAAAAGACAGTTGCCTCTTATCTTGCCCAAGAGAGAATTGAAGAGCTATATAGCCGGGGTTATGATAACATTGCTACCGGGACAGTGGAATCTAAACAAAGACTTTCTTCAGACCCTTCCAGTTATCTTTACAATTACCAAAGGGAAACCGAAGTGCAAAATTTAGACGAGAATTTTAATTCCACTTCCTCAGATAGCGGTTTAAAGAGAATTAGGTCACGCATTTTTTATACTCAAGGGCTGACCGGAGAAGAAGAAACCACGGAAGTAAACACATTAATTAGTAAACATTAAATATGGCCAAGTATTTGAAAATTTCCAATTTAATTTTAGTGATTTTAATAATTTTTTTAATTTATTTGGGCTATGATCAGTTTATTAGGGAACAAAGTTTAGTTAATAAGCTAGTCTCCTCAGAGGAGAATTCAGAAAAAGATAAACCCGCTTCAAAAGAAAAAAAAGATAAGTCTCAAGCCGAGAAAAAAAATTCTCCGGAAAAAAACAGTCAGCCCTCTTCTGATTCGAGTCAAGCTGAAGAGGAAACCGTGAATACACCCACTCCTAAAATCAGGCAGCCTGATAAAGTACCGGAAAACGTGAAAAAAGAGCAAAATGAACCCGAGCCCACTAAAGGTTTTTATGAAAATTCCACTTATAATTATAAGGTTGACTTTCCCAAGGGCTGGCCCTTGCGGATCAGAAGTAAAGAAAATGTTTCCCTGGGCTATGTGATTCCGGAGAACGGTCTGGGAGCGGTTACTATCGAGGTCAGCGAGGAAGTTGGTAATGAAGTGGAGGAAGCTAAGCAAGAGGCCCAAAAATATTCCGGCATGGTCAGTATTAAAGAGCAATCAATTGTTCTGGCCGGAAAAGCGGGGACCAAATATATTATGGAGGAAAACATGTCCGGAGAAAAAGATATTTATATTTTATTGGAGAAACCGGAATATAGTTATTTGATTAAATATACCGAAAGAGCGGAGGAGATTAATACGGAAAAGTTTTTGCCTCAGGTGAATTATATCTTGGATAGCTTTGAATTTATCAATTCCTAAAACACTGAAAAGAGAATATGTTTTATTTTTTGGGAAAAAAAATTGAATTAAAACTCAACTCACAGCAAAGCGGTTTTACTTTAATGGAAATTATTGTGGCTGTTTCTATTTTTGTGGTTATTATAATGATATCCGGATCGCTTTATGTTACCGCCCAGCGTTCTTATGATTTTTCCCAGGACAAAATGGAGTTAGTTCAAAACGGGAGAGTGGCCTTTGATCGCTTGAGCCGGGAGCTCAGGCAATCCGTGGATATTGCCACCCCCTTGGCAAGCAGTAGTAATGAGGCGGAAGAAGAAATCTTATTCCAGAACGGACACGATCTCTCCGAGATAACCTATGTCTTTTATTATCTCGATAACACCGATTTAAGACGAGCTAAGTTAGCGTATTATTTTGATGAAGAGCCGGATGTATATGTTAAATATAACAGTACAGATGAAGACGATGACCTTCCCGAACAAGAAGTTTTGGAAGATAAAATTGTAGCGGAGCATTTTACTGGTTTAGAATTTTGGGAGGTTGAAGATTTGGTTCATGCCTCTACTACTTTAAGGCGGGGAGGGAGGCAGTTTAGATTAAACACAGGGATATACAGCCGTAACTAAAAATTTAGTTGCGGAAAATTTGTTTCTAGTTATTATTATGAAAAGAATTATTCAAACCCAAGGTTCAACTTTAATAGTAGTGATTCTTTTAATGGGTGTTTTGCTTTCCTTGTCTTTGTATTATTTAAGTTTTTCCATGACAGAGAAAAGAATTTCTGATAGTGGGTACAAGGGTCTGGAAACCTATCATTTGGCGGAAGCCGGAATTGAGGAAATGATTTGGCGTCTAAAAAACAATCAAACCTATAAAAATAATTTCGAAACTGATCCGAACTGGAGCGAGAGTTTTGTTCGCAATAATCCCTTTGGGGCCAACCAGGGATCTTATGAAGTCTCGATTCAAAACAGCGGACTAGCTCAAGGAAGTATTGTGTCCACCGGCACTATGCCCACCTTATCAGGAAATTTAAGCCGGAGAGTGGTTAAAACCGAAGTTTATAAAGCCATTTCCAGTAGCAGTGAAATAACTGATTTGGGAATTTTAGGAGGAAATGATATAGATGTCTTTTTAAGCGATGTTAATGTGTCTACGAGTAGTATTCAGGCCAATAATGATATTGATGTTAGTGGATTCGGGACCGACTTGGTGATAGAACATGATTTAAAAGCGGTTAATGATTATGATAAATCTTATTTTGCCGATGTTAGTGTGGGCGGAGAAATTTTGGATAGCGGTAGTTCACCGGCCCCGGAAGAAGTGGAAATGCCCTCGGTTTCTTTTGATGATCCGGGAGACCCGGATTCCTTAAAGGCCAGGGCGGACATAGTTTACACTGAAGAAGAGTTTGAAACTTTAATAGAAAACTCTGACGGGGGCTCTTTAGTTCTAGACAGTGATATTACTTATGTGGAGGGAGATGTTATTTTTGATGAAGACATTGATGTTACAATAAACGGTCTTTTAGTTGCAGATGGAGATATTGTTTTGGGCGAGCCGGTTTGGCTTTTTATTTGCTGGGGGGATCATACAAACTTAACTGTTAATCATGAAGATGGGGAGCCCTCCGGTTTAATTGCCAACGGAGACATAACCTTTGATTTTTGCCTAGACAGCAGTGATTTAAATGGAGTGGTTTATGCTACTAAGGATTTTGTTTTCACCGATTTTCCGGACCAGGTCATAATAAACGGGGGGATTTTTGCTCGGGATGTGGGCTTTTTTAGCGTTTGGCAGGACTTAGAGATTAATTATGAGCATGATTATGTTAATGACAGTCTGGGATCAACCGAGTTTTCCCCCGTGGTTACGGTTGAGCACTGGGAAGAAGAGTATTAATTTGTTATAATGTCTAAAGATTTTAAGAAACCTTATGTTTAAAACCCAGAAAAACAATCCCCTAGGAATTGATATTTCCGAACATTCTTTAAAGTTGGTTCAACTAAATCAAAGCGGAGACAAGGTTGGTTTAGAGGCTATTTCAAGGGTAGATTTACCCGCCGGGGTAATTGAAGAAGGAGAGATTTTGGATGAGAAGAGGGCGGTTAATTTTTTGCATTCCTTGGTCAATAAACCCAGCCGGGGAAAGATTAGTTCTCATCGCGTGGCCGCTTGCCTGCCGGAGTCTAAAACTTTTGTAAAATTGCTAGAGATTAGCTCTACTACGGGAAATTTGTCTGAAGCCGTGGAAATGGAAATCGAAAAACATATACCTTTTTCCGCCTCCGAGGTGTATATGGATTGGCAACAAATTGAAAAGAAAAAAAACAATTCTTTAGTTTTGGTCGGAGTCTCTCCTCAAAAAAATGTGGATCAGTATTATAATCTTTTTACCCAGGCAAATTTATCCGTAGAGGCCTTGGAAATAGAGCCGATTGCTATTACCCGGAGTCTCCTCAAAGAAGAAGCCCCGAATTTTAAAAATACTTTAGGTAAAAATTATATAATAATCGATTTAGGTTATGCCCATACCACTATAATTTTCTATTCCCGAAACACCATTCTTTTCACTTCCAATGTTCCCTTGTCCGGTATTGATATAACTAAGCTTATTTCTGAAAAATTGAAAATATCTGAAAAAAAGGCGAGCGAAAAAAAGAAAAAACTTTCCTCAGGGGATAAGGACTATAAAAAAATTAAGGGACTTTTAGAGGAGAAATATAAGATTTTGGATCAGAAATTGAGCCGGGCCTTGGAGTTTTACTACGAACAATTTTCCGAAAGAGGGGCGATGGAAAGCGTTCTTTTAGTAGGAGGCGGTACTCATTTGCCGGGAATTAAAAAATCTTTTACATGTTTGCCTGACTCAGTGGAAATTAAGGAAGGAGATCCCTTGATTCACCTTGAAAAAGACAAAAAGATTAAACAGGTCTTTAAAGACAGGGATAAAATGTCCTACGTAACCTCTTTGGGCCTTTCCTTGAGCGGAATATTTAAGAAAGAATTTTAATATGATATATCTTAATTTGCTTCCCTATAAATTTCGAAAAGAACTGCGACTGCGGTATTTATACCAAATTCTTGTGCGACAAAGCTTTATTATTGTTTTTGTCCTTTTAGTTTTATCCGGATTTTTTTATGCTTCGGGAATAATTTTGAATAATTTTTATGAAGTGGTGGACAGCACTAATTTTTTAATGGGCAATCAAGTCAAAGAGCCCATTAGTGTTACAGAGGTTAACACTAAAATTAACAAGGTGGCTAATTTCACCCAAGGAGAGGTTAGTTGGGTTGAAGTAATCGGTAGTTCAACCAGCCCGTTTAAGGATAAGATTTGTTTAAATAGCCTGGAAATAATTAAAGATTCTGGAAAAGTTTATATTCAAGGAGTGGCTCAAGACAGAGACGCTCTAATTAATTTAAAAACACACCTGGAGGACTCAGATTATTTTTCCCAAGTTAATTTACCGATTAAAAATTTTTTTCAGAGGGAAGATATTAATTTTGAAATGGAGAGCAAGTTAAATATTAACTAGGTTTTAAGACTTCATGAAATTTAATTATCATATAAAATTAAGCGAAAGAAATAAAATAATCGTTTTATTTTGTTTTTTGGTTTTAATTATTTCACTGCTAATTTTTTTTGTAATCCTTCCTTCGGCCCGGGAAATCAAAGAGGTTAAAGCGGAAATTAAAAATCAGAGAGAAGAGATGGAAAAAAAATATCTTTCCGGAATTAACGCCCGAATTTTATCTCAGAAAGCCCCGAAAGTGAAGGAGAAGATGGCGGAAGTGGAAAAAATATTTATTAAATCCGAGGAGCAATTGGAGTTTGTTACTTCTCTGGAAAAAATTGCGGAAGATAATCAAGTGGAGCAGACCCCGAATATTGAATACGGGTCCTCAAAAAATAACGATTTTTATAAAGTTATACCCTTGAGAATTTCCACCGAGGGAGCTTTGGCCAACCAACTCAACTACATCCGGGACTTAAAATCTCTGCGATATTATATAAACATCCAATCTATTAAAATGAAAAAAAATATAAATAATTCCGGGTCCCTCGAGGAGGAAGTTTCGCTTTTCATTAAAGCTCAGAGTTATTGGGAAAAATAAATTATGTTTAAATTTAATCGCTACAAATTTTTAATTTATACTTTGATTATTACTGTTTTATCCGGATTTTTTTTATATTCTTTTTGGTTTTTGTATAATAATTTTTATCTTACCATAAGTTGGTCGGAAAAGACCACTGATTATACAGTCGGCTATATTAAAAAAGTCCAAACTGAAAAGTTAAATAAATTGGTGGAAATTTTAGAGAAGAGGAAAGAGGACGAGGGAATAAAAAGCGACCTTCGATGCTTGACGGAAGATTGCCGAACCACCACTACCAAAGAAACTGAGGCTGAATTGACTTGTCGGCCAGAGCATGGGGCCGGATCCGGGGCGGATTGCATGTGGGGGAAGGGTGAAATTCATCAGGAACCAGAGGGAGACCCCTTGAAGAATTTTATGGTGTTGGAATTAGAGCCCAACTTAAAACCCCTGTCCTTGACTATGAAATGGCCCAGTATTATGAGATGTGATGCTTATGAGGTTTTTTTGAGTCCGGATCGGGAAAACTGGATTAGTTTGGGATATGTTCCGGAAAGCGCTTGTCCTCACGAAAACAAAACTTTACTTGCCGAGTATGATGTGAATGATATTGATTTTAAAGCCTCGTATTTAAAAATTGTTAAACTTCACGACAATCAAGGAGATGATAGCACAGACACCCCCAGCGAAATTAGTTTAACAGGTCTAGAAGAAATTAGAGTAGGAGAAGATAGAAAAATTAATTTATGTCCCTAAATATTTTTTCCAGTTTTTTTGTGTATTCTTGAGGATTTAATTTCGCAATTTCCGGGCCGGCACTTAAAGCTTGGTGAGCATAATAATCATAATTTTCCCAAGCTTTTTTTAATTTCTTTTTTAAATCTTTAAAATTTAGCGGATCAAAACCCAGGCCTCCATATTGGTTGGTAATTTCCGGCACTCCTCCTAAAGCGGAAGCGATTACCGGAGTTCCTGTCGCCAGGGCTTCGTAAATAACCGTAGGAGAATTTTCGTAGCACAGAGAAGGAAGAATTAAAAAATGGGAGCGGGCAATAAGCTCCTTGGTTTCAGTTTCATTTTTCCAGCCGGTAAAAGTTATTTTTCCAAATTCCTGAAAATTTTCTTTGTATTGATTAAATAAGGATCCGCTTCCCACGAGCAATAATCTAATCTCCGCCTCCCACTCTCTTTTAATTTCATTAAAAGTTTCAATTAACTTTTCCACGCCTTTATGTTTTTCAATTTGACCGGCATAGATGAAAGTAAAAACTTCAAATTTATCAAAGTTTTTTAACTCCGAGGTTTTCAGGGGATTGGGTATAACTTCGGTTCTTGATTTCGGGAAAAAGCCATGATCAAGGTGTTTTTCTAAAAGCCAGCTCGAGGGCGAGATAACACAATCGGGGGAGCCAATCATTCGGCGGTTAAAGTAAGTGTAAATTTGAGAGAACCGACCTTCCAGCTTTTTCTCTTCGCCGGCCATAATTAAACCGCCGGGGTGTAGGAGTTGAATGTCATGTAAAACCTGAAAGTGTTTTGCTCCGGTTTTTTTAATCGCGCGGGGGGTAAGCTGACCCAAACCTTGCAAGTTATGAGTTATCACCAAATCGCAAGCCTCTTTTTTGAGGATTTTTTTGATTTGAAAATATTTTAAAATATCAAAAAGATTATAAAGTTGCCAAAGAAAACGCCAAGCCAGGGGTAGTCGAGATAAATTTAGATAAAGGGATTTTAGATAATAGATATTGGAATTTTTACCCTTTTCTTTGGGATCAGTTGTAATTACAATTACTTTATGCCCTTCTCGGTTTAATTCTTTTTCTGTGGTTTGAGCGATTTTTAGAGCCCCTCCCCTGGGAGTAGGGGGATAAAGATTATTTAGAATGGCTATTTTCATAATTCTTTTAATATTTTATTAAATTTATTTTTTAAAGCCCGGCGGGATTGTTGTTTTTTAACTAAAAGTCTTCCTTTCTCGCCCATTTCTTGACGCAACTCCGGTCTTTTGGACAAGTATTCAATTTTTTCTTTTAATTTTTCCGTGTCTTCGGGAGGGACTAGCAGGCCTTCCTCTCCCTCCCGGAAAACAGTTCTCACTCCGGGCAAGTCAGAGGCAATCACCGGAAGACCGCTGGCTAGCGCCTCCAAAAGTACCACCCCGAAAGCTTCGCTACGATCAATGGAAGGCAACACCAAGAGATCGTTTTCCCGATAAGTATTCGGCAGGCCGGAGCCGGTAATTGAGCCCAGAAAATTAACCCTATCATTTATTTTTAAGTCTCGGGATTTTTTCTGAAAATGATTTTTGAGATCTCCTTGCCCCACTACATTTAAAACAATCGGTGTTGATATTTTACTTATTGCTTCAAGCAGATAACCTAAGCCTTTAAAGTAGTGGGCTTTGTCCAGTCCTCCCACAAACAGCAGATTAACCCACTTTTCTCGACCCGGTTTTTTAGAAGGGTAAAATTTTTCTGTGTCCAGGCCATAGGGGATCTCTCGGAATTTGCTAGGGTTTTTTAAATAATATTTTTTGATTTGACTTTCCCGAACATAGTCTAGGCTGAAGCAGGTAATTAAATCGGCTTTTCGAAAAAGTAACGGGGCGATTAATCGGGAAGGCAGTTTAAATAAGCGGGACCAAAAATTCAATTTAAAAACATCCATATGGTAATGGATGATTAGTTTTTGTTTTCTACTCCGGATAATTTTATATAAAAACAGAATCAAATCTGTTCCGAAAAAAGGGTAATGAAATATAACAACCTCCCCCTTTTGTAAATATTTGCTAACTTGAGGAAGGAGGGCGGCGTTTCCCAGTTTTAAAATCGGCTTAAGATATTTGGTCTTTAAACTTGAAATATAATCAGGTCCATATTTCGGGGTAAGGGTGGTTAGTTGGTGTTTGTCGGACAGAGCGCGAGCCAGGCTCAGGGCGGAGCTTCCCATCCCTCCTTTGTAGGGCGGATAAGTGCAGACCAATTGGACAATTTTCATACTGTTTAATTTATTAGATAGGGGCTTTCTAGATTTTTGAAAAAAATTAGTTGCCAGGCGAAAAATTATTTTCATCCCCACCTTTTCTTTTTAGAAAAAAAGAAACAAAACTAAGGGAGAGGAAAAATATTTTAATTATAACGATTTAAAATTAGAAAAATAATTTTTCTTCATTATTATAATTCCGACCTTCTGGTTGACACGAATCAACAGGCCCTAGATGTAATCCTCCTTACTGAATAAGTATTTATGCCAAAGCAGTAAGCAAGCTAAAACCACTAAAGCTTGAATCAAGTCCAAGAGAAAGATTTGTCCGTATTTAAACAGGGGTAAAAGTATTATTACTAAAGGAAGAGAGAAGGAAATTAAATCGGCAAACATCTTGTCACTGAAACTTAATTTTAAAACCAAATCTAAATTAATATCCCTTTCTCTTTTTCGAAATTGAACCCTCCGGAATTTAAGTATTGTCATCAAAGCCACACCAAAAAAACCTATAGGGGACAAAGATTGAATCAGGGCGCTTAATTTTTCAAAATTATCCCCGGAAACGACATAAATTATCGTCCCTGATATGAGCATGATTGCAAAAACCATGTTCAAAAAGTCGATTAGCATGTCTTTATAAGTGGTTTTTCTTTTCATATTTTTTTATACGCTTATTTTCTAAAGCCCTTTGTCTGGTTAGGCGGGTGATTTCTTTTTCTTGCTTTTCCTGTCTCAACCTGATTTTAAAAGTGAGATAAAAAAGAATAATCACGGCCAAATAAAAGAGCACCTCTATCCCCGAGCCGGAAAAACCCAGGTTTTTAAGCAAGAGGTCAATTTCTTTGATGCTGATAATGGCGAAAGCCGCCAACAGCCAAAAAAGCAACCAGAAGAGAAATTCACCTCCCTGGATTTGTTTTTTTTGCTTTTGCCAGAACAAACGGGCTAAGAAAAAAGCGATTATTATTAAAGCGATTATTTGTTGCAGCATATTAATATAAAGAGATTGTCATTTGTTCTTTATTATTGTCTTACTTAAATTGTTAATATTTGTGGATATTAATTGAAATTCGTAAATGGTAAATCGTAAATGGTAAACCGGATTTTTAATTAATTTTATTCGATTTACGGTTTACGGATTACGGTTTACTTTTATAAAATTTACATACTCATATCTCATAAAACTTATATGTTAAAATTACTTTATTATATGTATTAATTTTGATTTAATTCATAATTTTAGCCAGGAGCAGGTCTTTGATTATGCGAATTCCTCCGCTGAATTTTTGGCCAAAGCCGTGATAGATTACGGTAATGGGTACTTCTTGAAATTTCAAATTATATTTAAAGGTTTTATAAATTATTTCACTGCAGTGAGCCATGCCGTCTTGTTCAATTTCAACTTTTTTTACCGCCTCCTGACTCAAGGCGCGAAATCCGCTTTGCGGGTCTGTTAAATTTACGCCGAGTAATAATTTGTTTACCAAATGAGCCAGGGGCAATAAAAAGATTTTTTTTGCAAAAGGAATCCGGGATTTTTTTTCTAAAAATCGGGAACCAAAAACTATTTCCGCCCGCTTTTCCCTGATCGGTTTTATTAAATCGGAAATTTCCCTAGCTAAAAATTGGCCATCCGCATCAAAATGGATAATAATTTCCGCCCCCCGGGAAAGAGCATATTGATTCCCGGTTTGGAGAGCCGCTCCTTGTCCGCGATTAACCAAGTGTCTTAAAACAGTCGCTCCCCCTGCTCGGGCCTCCCGGAGAGTTTTATCTTCCGAGCCATCATCAATTACCACCACTTCATCGACTTTTTCCTGAACCTCTTTAACAACTTTATTTATATTTTTTTCTTCATTCCAAGCCGGAATTACACAAAAAACCTTCATATTTACGAATTACAAATAAATTACGAATTTACGAATATACAAACCATAATATTGTATTTATAATTTCCGTTTTTTAATTAGTAAATTTGTAGCAAATTCGTAATTCGTAAACTTTATCTCCGGGTCACCCTGATTATCTCATCAATAGTAGTGATTCCATCTCTGGCTTTCATAAAAGCATCTTCAGCCATTTGAATCAAGCCGTCTTTTTTTGCTTGCTCCTTCAAATCTTTTTTGCTGGCCTTTTGAAGAATTAAATTGGCCAAATTTTCGGTGTTTTCTAAAATTTCATAGATTCCTATTCTTCCTTTATATCCGGTATGATTACATTGTTTGCAACCTTTTCCTTTATAAAATAAAAGGTCAGATAATTTTTTTTGTTCCTGGGAAATAACACCCTCCTTTTGCATGGTTTTGATAATTTCTGCGGAATTAAATTGTTTATCCAGGTCCTCTGCCGCCTTTTTGTTTAAATTATAACTCTGTATGCAGTTAGGGCAAATTTTCCTAACCAGGCCTTGAGCAATAATTAGATTTAAAGTACCTGAGACCAAATAAAAAGGAATCCCCATGTTGTTCAGTCTAAAGATTGTGGAAATGGTGTCATTGGTATGCAGGGTTGATAAAACCAAGTGCCCGGTCATGGCGGCGTGAGTGGCGATTTGAGCGGTTTCTTCATCTCTGATTTCACCCACCATGATTATATCCGGATCTTGACGCAGGAAAGCGCGCAAACCTTTGGCAAAAGTATAGCCGATTTTAGGATTGATTTGGGATTGATTGATTCTTTCAATGTGGTATTCAATCGGATCTTCAATGGTGGAAATATTCACCTTCGGGGTATTTAAAATATTTAAAATTGTATAAAGAGTAGTGGTTTTACCTGAGCCGGTCGGCCCGGTTACCAGTATATCCCCATGCGGCTTCTGAATATTTCTTTTTATTTTCTCCAAAGCTTTTTCCTGAAAGCCCAGTTCTTCCAAAGAAAGGATTTTAGCATCTTCGTTTAAAAGTCGCATTACAATTTTTTCTCCGTTAAAAGTGGGGATTATGGAAACTCGGAAAGAAATTTTATATTTTTTGTTATAAATTTTAAAGCGTCCGTCCTGGGGCATGCGATGTTCATCGATTTTTAAATTCGCCAGAATTTTAATTCGCGCCACAATACCGTTGTGAGTTCCGCTGGGCAGGGTCATAACATCATGCAGAATTCCGTCAATACGGTAGCGGACCACGGTTTTATTTTCTTCCGGTTCGATATGAATATCACTGGCTTCTTGAAAAATGGCATGTTCTAAAAGTTTGTTGACCAAATTGATGGTGGAGACTTGCTCTCCTTTTTTTCGAAGCCCGGATTCGCCCTCCTCGTCTCCCCCTTCTTTGTCTTTCTGAAAAAAATTTAATTCGTTTTTTAACTTTTTGTGATATTGTTTTAATTTGTCGTTTATATTTTCCGGAGTGGTAACATAAATATCCGGCTTTAAGCCGGTTTTTTTCTTAATAAATTCAAAAATTTCCAATTGATTGGGACTGGAAGTGGCCACCTTAATACTTTTTGCGTCTTTTTCAAAGGCGATAATTTTGTGCACTGAGGCGGTTTTTTCCGGTATGGAGGACAAAGTTTTACTGTCTATGGTTTTTTCTTGGAGGTCTATAAAAGGCAGGTTAAAATGTTGAGCAACCAACTTATAAAAAGGAGAAGGGGAAAGAACCTTTTTTTCGATTAGGTAATTCTGGATTTTTTCATTCTTTTTATCCGCCTCTTTCTTAAATTTTTGAAATTCTTCCTTGTTTAAAACTTCGTTTTCCAACAAGATTTGTTTGATTTTTTCTTGGGTCATGGTTGCGTTGTTATATTGCTACATTGTTCCCCCTGTTAAATAAAACGAAGTTTTGATTTGCCCCGGGCAAATCATTTAACAGGGTAAATGGTTACATTGTTAAGTTGTTGACTAGAGTATTCGTGAATTTGGGAATGAATTCGCGCATTTCGTAATTTAAAACAATTTAACCATGTAACTATTTATAATTATAACATAAAAAAATATAGGTTTGAAGAACTTTATTTTTTCTTTTAATATGTTAAACTATAAAATAATAAAGCACAAAACCAAAAATCCAAATGCCAAATCAATAACAAATGATTAATGTTAAATTTGCTGTATCTTTGTTTATTGTTTGGATTTGGGATTTGATTTGATTTTTGGGCTTAGGATTTTGAGCTTTTCTTGTATTATGGATTTATCTTCTAAAACAATAGATATTTTGTCTTTTTTGAAAAAAAGGGTGGTTTCGGATTGGGCACAGGTGTTTGAGACTTTTCCGGGTAAAATATATTTAATTTTAACCTTGTTTTTTAATTTTTTAAGCTGGCTTTACGTATTTTTTATTAATTTTAAGGCCGGAGACACTTTACTAATACTTCATTATAATGTAGATTTGGGAGTAGATTTGTTGGGCCCCGCGTATAAATTATATATTATTCCCGCCTTGGGGTTAATATTTTTTTTAGTTAATTCTTTTCTTTTAACTATTTTTTTAAATTCCCGACATCTTAAATTTTTGTCGCATTTGTTGTTGGCCGCGGCCCTAGTCGCCAATTTGTTTCTATTCCTTTCCCTGGGCCCGATTTATATAGCCAATTTTAGATAGATGATAAAAAAAGAATATTTAGAATTTTTGAGTTAGATAGAATTTTTTGTTTTTATTAAATTTGGATAAAACAAAATAACAAAACCCAAATGACAAAACAAGCTCAAAATTCAAATAAAAAAATGAGAGTAATATATTTAAGGTTTGGATTTTTGATTTGATTTGACATTCGGGCTTAGATGTTTGGGCTTTATTTAAATTTTGGAAATTTAAATTAATTTTATGAGCATATTCTATGTTGTTAAAATTATGGCTCTGGGCACCCTGGCCTTTATTTTTACCTTATTTTGGACTCCGCTTTTAACCCATTTTCTTTATAAATATAAACTGGGTAAAAAGATTAGGTCTAAGGGCAATACCCCTGTTTTTACTAAAATGCACGCTCATAAGGCGGGGACTCCGACAATGGGAGGAGTTTTGATTTGGGTAACTGTTTTAATTTTTTCTTTGCTTTTTTTCTATTTGGCTAAATTTTTTCCCACTGTACAAATTTTTCAGAATTTAAATTTTCTTTCCCGAGGAGAAACTTTGTTGCCCTTGGGGGCTTTAGTGGCTACTGCCTTGGTGGGGCTTTTTGATGATTGGTTAGATATCAGGGAAAAGGGAGTGAGCGGAGGAGGCGGTTTAAATATGAAACATCGCTTGGGTATTTACGCTCTAATCGCTTTAGTCGGGGCTTGGTGGTTTTATTTTAAATTAGACTGGACAGTTTTGCATGTCCCTTTTTGGGGGAATATTGAAATTTCTTGGTGGTATGTTCCGTTTTTTATTTTTATAATTGTGGCCTCGGCCTTTTCAGTAAATGAAGCCGACGGGCTAGATGGTTTGGCCGGAGGAGTTCTTTTAACCTCCTTTGGAGCTTTGGGTGTTTTTGCTTTTGTTTTAGGCAGATATGATTTAGCCACCTTTTGTTCCGTGATCGCCGGTGCTTTATGCGCTTTTTTATGGTTTAATATTAATCCGGCTCGTTTTTATATGGGTGATACCGGAGCTATGAGTTTGGGAGTTACTCTGGGAATAATTGCTATGTTAACTAACACCGCGCTTTTTCTCCCCATAATCGGCTTTGTGTTTGTTTTAGAGTCCTTGTCTGTGATCATTCAAGTTTTATCCAAAAAATTTAGAAAAGGTAAAAAAGTTTTTATTTCCGCCCCCATACATCACCACCTTCAGGCCCGCGGGTGGTCAGAACCGAAAATTGTGATGCGTTTTTGGGTAATCGCCGGAATTTCTTCTTCGGTGGGAATAATTTTATTTTTATTAGATAAGGTTTTATAATATGATTGAATTGCAACCCAACCCGGGAAAAAAATTGGAAATCGAGGTAGAAGGGCAAAAATACTTGCGCCTCCCGATTAAAACTCATGTCATTACCGCTAAAGACAAATTAGAACAGGTGGTGCGAAAATATCTCACTCTTCACCTTAAAAAAGGAGATCTAATTTTTATTAGTGAAAGAATGATTGCAATTACTCAGGGAAGAGCTTTTCCCATTAAGGATATCAAAACTTCTCGTTTGGCTTGTTTTTTGAGTAAGCATGTTTATAAATCTCCTTACGGAATCGGTATTGGCAGTCCCTGGACCATGGAATTGGCTATCCGAGAAGTGGGTAGAATTAGAATTTTTTTAGGAATTTTGGGTTCTCTTCTAACCAAGCCTTTGGGGATTAGGGGCGTCTTTTATCGAATCTGCGGGCCCAAAGTATCCGCAATTGACGGACCTTGCGACTATACTCTTCCTCCTTATAACGAATACGCTAAGTTCGGACCCTTAAAGCCGAATAAGGTGGCTCGGCAAATTAAAGAGTGGCTCGGGCACGAGGTAGTTATAATTGACGCTAACGATTTGGGAGTGGCGGTTTTGGGAAAATCTTCTAAAAAAATTTCCCCCGAGTTTGCTCGCCAAGTTTTCCGGGACAACCCCCTGGGCCAAGGCAGTGAAGCCACCCCCATGTGTTTGGTTAGGAAAATTTAGTTTTCCTCTCAGAAAGATCTTTTGGCCTAAAGGAGACCCCCAAGAAATAATAAGAAAAAAATGAAAAAGACTAAAAAATTTTTTTCTCGGCTTTTCAAACCCGGCTCAGGCGAAAACGAGGTAGACAAAATTTTAATTTTGCTTATCGGCCTTTTAGTTTTTTCAGGTCTGGTTATGCTTTCTAGCGCCTCTTCTGTGGTCGGATATAAAAAATTCGGCAATAGTTATTATTATTTTAATCATCAACTTTTCATTACTATTTTAGGTGTTGCGATTTTTTATATCTTTTCGCGGATTAATTATTTTTTTTGGAAAAGATATGCTTTTGGGTTTTTGTTGGTTTCTTGTTTGTTTTTGCTTTTGGTTTTTATTCCCGGCCTCGGGGCTCATTACGGCAAGGCCCAGAGCTGGATAAATCTTTTTGGTTTTTCCTTGCAGCCCTCGGAATTCGTGAAAGTTTTTTTCTTGATTTATTTAGCCGCTTGGTTGGAGAGGCGCCAGGGAGACTTGGGCTCAATTTCTCGAGGGTTGGGGCCCTTTTTGGTTATTCTGGGGTTTATTAGTTTTTTAATGCTAATGCAGCCCGATATTGGAACTCTCTCGATTATCGTGCTATCCTCATTGATTGTTTATTTTGTGGGAGGAGGAAAGGTCTTTCATCTTCTGGTGGTGGGTTTGATTGCCGTGGTGTGTCTGGCGGGCATCTTACAGATCAAGCCCTATATTAAAGATAGATTCGCTTGTGTTTTAAATCCCCAGTTAAATGTTAAAGACGAGTGTTATCAAATTAACCAGTCCTTGATTGCGATCGGTTCCGGCGGTTTTTGGGGTAGAGGAATCGGACAAAGCAGACAAAAATATCTTTATCTTCCCGAGGTCAGTGGGGACTCGATTTTTTCCGTTATAGCCGAAGAAATTGGATTTATTTTTTCAGTGTTTTTAATTTTTTTATATATTTTATTGTTTGTTCGAGGTGTTATGGTTGCTCAAAAGGCGCCGGATCGTTTTGGACAATTATTAGCCGTGGGAATAGTTTCCTGGATAGCGGTGCAGGCATTTTTAAATATTGGCGGAATGGTTAATTTAATTCCTATGACCGGAGTGCCTTTGCCCTTGGTAAGTTACGGAGGCTCGGCAATGCTTGCCTCCTTGCTGGCTTTGGGAATTTTGGTTAATATAAGTAAATACACTAGCAAATGAATTTTTAAATTCATTTGCTCGCGGAAGTTTGCGGAATGAACTCGGATTTACGCGGAATAAACTTAGGAAGAATAAATGCAAAAATCAAAAATCAAAAATCAAAAATATGGTGGGTCGGTTAGGGTTTTTTTGACCGGCGGGGGGACCGGGGGTTCGGTTAGTCCGCTTTTAGCTGTGAAAGAAGAGCTTGAGAAAAGAGGCCATAAGATTAATTATTTTTGGATTGGAGGCAGGGAAGGTGTTGAAAAAGAGATGGTTGAAGCTTTAAATAAAGAGGAAAAACAAATTCAGTATATTCCCATTCTCGCCGGTAAATGGCGTCGTTATTTTTCTTTAAAAAATTTTTTTGATTTATTTAAGATTTTTATAGGTTTTTTTAAATCTTTGTTTTTAATTTTAAGGTATCGACCTAAATTGGTTATGAGCGCCGGCAGTTTTGTGAGCGTTCCCGTGGTTTGGGCGGCTTGGCTTTTCCGGAGACCGGTTTTAATTCATCAGCAAGATGTGCGTCCCGGCTTGGCCAACAAACTAATGGCTCCCTTTGCTCGAGTGATTACCACGGCTTTTGAGAAATCCCAAGAAGATTATGGTAAAAAAGCTAAGTGTGTGGGCAATCCTATTCGGATGAATTTGGATTCAAGTAAAAAAGAAGCTTATTTTCAAATTAAAAAAGAATTTCCGGTAGTTTTGATTGTGGGCGGGGGGACCGGAGCTCAGTTTCTGAATGATTTAGTGGAAAATAATTTAGCAGAGTTAACTAAGTTAGCTCAAGTTATACACGTGACCGGAAAGGGCAAGGCAAGCCGAGAAATACACGAGCATTATTCCGCGTTTGAGTTTTTAAGTCACAATTTAATGCTGGAAGCTTTAGGAAAGGCGGATTTAGTAATTAGCCGTTCCGGACTGGGTTTTTTAACCGAGCTTTCTTATTTTGGTAGCCCCGCGATTTTGATTCCTATGCCCGACTCTCATCAAGAAGATAACGCCCGGGTCTTTGCAGAAAAAAAAGCCGCCCTGGTTTTAAAGCAGAAAGAAATAAGCTCTGAAAAATTTTTATCCTCTGTAGAGGAAGTTTTAAAGGATAAAGATTTGAGAAACAAACTAAGTGAACGTATTAAAAGGGTAATTAAAATCGGAAACACCGAAATCGCCGAAATCATAGAAAAAGAGCTGGGGATTAGATAAATATTACGAAATGCACAAATTTAATCACGAATTCACTAATGTTTTTATTTATCTTCTCCTCTCTAATAGAGGAATCTGTCTGCCGGCGAAGCAGGGATTAAGGAGGGGTTGTAAAATTTATATCACTCAAATTCGCTTGCCCAGTTAAATTTTGCTGAAAAGCAAACTATTTAACCGGGGTAAATTTGTAGATAATTCGTAATTTGTAATCATGGATTTTAACAAAATTAAAAAAGTATATCTGATCGGCATCAAGGGGGTGGGTATGACTATGCTGGCTCAGTTTTTAAAGTCGCGCGGAATAGAAGTGGCCGGATCTGACATAAAAGAGAAATTTATGACCGATCAAGTTTTAAAAGATAGCGGGATAAAAGTAATTGAAGGATTTAAGGAGAAAAATATACCCGGTGACGCGGATTTGATAATTTATTCCACCGCCTATAACTCCGAAACCAACCCGGAAGTAGCTAAGGTCTTAGAAAAAAGAAGTTCGGCTTTAACTTATGCCCAGGCTCTGGGTAAAGTTTTTAACGAGTATTATGGAGTCGCGGTTACAGGCAGTCATGGCAAAACCACAACCGCGGCCTGGTTGGGATATGTTTTAGAAAAATCCGGCTTTAGCCCCAATGTTTTGGTAGGCTCTCGAGTTCCCCAGTTTGGAGGAAGCGGACTGGTGGGAAGTTCTGATTATTTAGTCGCCGAATTGGATGAATATCAAAACAAGTTTCAGTATTTTAATCCCAAAATAGTTCTTTTGAACAACATTGAGTATGATCATCCGGATTTCTTTCCGGATGAAGAGAGCTATACTCAAGTTTTTATTGATTTGATTAAAAAAATTCCTTCTTCCGGGATTTTGGTTGCCAATTATGATGATCCTTTAGTTCGCAAAATCGCCGCGGTTAATTGTAAGGGCAAGGTGGTAAGTTACGGAATTAAAGAATACGCGGATTTGATCGCCTATGAATTGGTTCAGAAAGACGGACAGAATTTTTTTAAAGTAAAGTTCGGCTCTGAAGAAGAGGAGAATCCGGAAGAAAGTATTTTGGGCGGTTTTGTGACAAATTTAATCGGAAAACATAATGTCTCCAATGCTTTGGCAATTATTGCCTTGGGCTTGGAGCTGGGTTTGGATTTAGCAACTCTCCGAACTCATTTGGAAGACTTTAAAGGCACTTCCCGGCGTTTGGAGGTTTTAGGTAAATATAAAGGTGTGCCGATTCTAGATGATTATGCTCACCACCCCACGGAAATTAAAACCACGCTGGAAGCGATTCGGAAAAACTATCCCGAGAAAAAAATTATTACGGTTTTTCATCCCCACACTTTCACCCGGACCAAAGCACTTTTAAAAGAATTTTCCGAGAGCTTTAAAGATACAGACAAAGTAATAGTAGTGGATATTTATGGCTCTGCCCGGGAAGAGCAAGGAGGAGTTCATAGTCGGGATTTAGTAAAAGGTATTAATAAAGAAGAAAAAAAAGACAAAGCTTCCTACATAGCCACCTTAAAAGAGGCGGAGAAATATTTGCGGGAAAATATTGCCCCAGACGAAGTCATAGTTTTGATGGGAGCCGGAGATGTGTTTCGGGTGGGAGAAGGTCTCTTGGAAGGGTAAAGGATTAAGGGTGAAGGATGAAGGGTAAAAGATTAAGGGGAAAGGGTGAAGGGGTAAGGAGTTTTCACTTTTTATACTTAATTTACTTATTTTACTTTTAATTTCACAAAAAAGTCCGGATTTTTAATCTTTGATTCGATCACTTGTAGGTCAATAAACTTCGGTTTTCCGTTTACTTTTTTCCCGGTATTGACACCGGAAATCAGTGGGTTTACAATTTAATTATCAAAAAGTCTTTTTCAAAAAAGACACGAACTTTTTTAAAAAAAAGGAGGATTTATGAGGACGAAAATCGGAGTAATTCTAATGATTCTGAGAGATTCCCGCGGAGATACGGGGGTCCGTGTTTTGCTTCCTTATTGTGCCCCTGGCCAGCTTCGGCCGGTAGTTCTGAGGGATAAATATATCTCTCAGAAACGCGGTTAATTTTTTCAAACCTCAAGACGTGGTCGCCGGATTTATTCGGCGGCCTTTTTTTATTAATTCTTTTTTGTTAAGATAAAGAAAAGTGAATTAAACAATTAAATCTATGCAAATTGAGCAAAAAATTCAAAAACAGGTTAGTTTGGCCCCTTTAACCACTTTTAAAATCGGCGGGCCGGCGGAATATTATCTGGAGACCGGGGGCAAGGAAGAGTTAGAAGCGGCCTTGGGCTGGGCAAAAGAAAACGAGTTGGAGATTACTTTTCTGGGCGGAGGCAGTAATGTTCTGATAAATGACGAGGGTATTGAGGGTTTGGTTATAACGTTGAGTAATAAGGATTTTGAAATTAAAGAGAACAAAATAATTTGTGGCGCGGCCGCGAGTTTAAGTAAGACGGCTCAGGGAGCGGCTAAGCACGGACTTTCCGGCTTGGAGTGGGGTGCGGGCATCCCGCGGGCCCAGATCGGAGGTTCCGTAGCCGGCAATGCCGGGGCTTTTGGCACCAATACTTCCGAAGTAGTGGAAGTGGTAGAAGCTTTTAATTTAAAAAAAGGCAAGTGGGAAAAATTCAGCCGAGAAGACTGCGAGTTCGGTTACAGGACCAGTATTTTTAAAAAGAGTAAAAATTATTTAATTTTTTCCGCCACCCTAAAGCTTGAAGAAAAAGACGCTGAAGAAGTGAAGAAAAAAACCGAAGAAATTTTAAAGGCCAGGCAAGAGGTTCAGCCCAAAAAGCCCAACGCCGGGTCAATGTTTAAAAACCTTGAATTTAGTTATTTAAAAGAAAGAAATCCTGATATGGCCGAGAGAGCGGAGAAGGAGGGAGTGGTAAAGAACAATATGATCGGCTCCGGTTGGCTTGTAGAGCAAAGAGATTTAAAAGGCAAAGAAATCGGCGGAGCTCAAGTGAGTCGCGAGCATGGCAATTTTATTATTAATAAAAATAAGGCCACCGCGCTTGACGTTATCACCCTGATTAGCTATGTTAAGCAAAAAGTCAGAAATGAATTCAATGTACAGTTGCAAGAGGAAATACAATATTTAGGTTTTTAATTTTTTAAAAAAGCGCTTGATTAAGGAGATTTGCGTTTAATTAAGAGAAAAAGCACAAATGACAAAACCCAAATGTCAAATCAAGCCCAAAATTTAAATAATTAAAAAATTTGAGCTCTGGATTTGATTTGTCATTTGGATTTAAGATTTTGGATTTATATTTTTTATGAACAAAAAAACAATACAAATACCGGAATATGTTAGAGTCATAGTAAGCAAGCTGGAAAAAGCGGGCTTTGAGGCCTTTGTGGTGGGCGGTTGCGTTCGGGATATTTTGCGTGGCAAAACTCCTAAGGACTGGGATGTTACCACTGACGCTACTCCGGAAGAGATTTTACAGGTTTTTCCGGAGGGGAAATACGAAAATCGTTTTGGCACGGTTTTGGTTGTTTATGAAGACAAAGATTTCAAAGATGTGGTGGAAGTTACCACTTATCGCTCCGAGCAAGGGTATCGGGACAGAAGAAGGCCGGATGAAGTTAAATTTGAAAAGGATTTGGATAAAGATTTATCTCGGCGGGATTTTACAGTCAATGCCCTGGCCATGAAAGAAAAGCAGAGTAAAATTAACTTGCCGGAAAATATCAAAAAAAACCATATTGCCGAGATTGATGGTTATTTTGTAATTGATTTATTTGGAGGAATTAAAGATATAGAGAAAAAAATAATCCGCGCGGTAGGCGAACCCCTGGAAAGGTTTAAGGAAGACTCCTTGCGTATGATGCGGGCTCTTCGTTTAGCTGTGGAGCTTGATTTTGAGTTGGAATTTAAAACCAAAAAAGCGATTATCAAAATGGCCGGGGGATTAAAATTTATTGCTAAAGAGAGAATCAGGGATGAACTTATAAAAATTTTACAATCAGATAACGCCTACAAAGGAATTAAGATGCTTCAGGAAAATAAACTTTTGCAATATATTTTACCCGAGCTTGAAGCCGGGGTGGGAGTGAAGCAAAACCGACACCATGTTTATACCGTCTTTGATCATAATTTACTTTCTTTAAAGAATTGCCCTAACCGGGATTGGCGAGTTCGTTTTGCCGCTCTGACCCATGATATAGCCAAACCCCAGACCAAAAAAATAATCAAAGGCGAGGCCACTTTTTATAATCACGAATATTTGGGCGCGAAAATGGTTAAAAAAATCGCCAAACGGCTTAAATTTAGCAATGAGGACTTGGAAAAAATATTTAGTTTAGTTCAAGCTCATATGTTTTATTATAATGTGGGCGAGGTGACCGAGTCCTCGGTGCGCCGGCTAATTCGGAAAGTCGGGGAAGAAAATTTACAAGATTTAATAGATCTTCGCGTGGCAGACCGCTTAGGTTCGGGCGTACCCAAGGCCAAGCCCTATAAACTTAGACACTTGGAGTATATGATGAAAAAAGTGCGCCGAGATCCCATCTCTGTAAAAATGCTCAAGATTAATGGAGATATTTTAATAGAGGAAATGGGGCTTGAGCCCGGGCCCAAGATCGGGGCGATTATGGATGTGCTTTTAAGCGAGGTTTTGGATGACCCTAAGCTAAATACGAAAAAATATTTACTTAAAAGAGCTCGGGAATTGGAAAAAGAAGATTTAGCCGCCTTGCGCAAGTTGGCCAAGAATAAAATTGAGGAGGAGAAGGAAAAGGAAGACAAAGAGATAAAGAAAGAGTTCTGGGTCAAATAAAGGTCAAAGGTTAAAATTCAAAACTCAAAATTACAATTTAAAACTCAAAATTAATGAAACACGATCAAATTTTTACTATTTGTTATCTTTTTAATAAGAAAGGGGAGGTGCTTTTACAGAAAAAAGCGCGTGGTTTTGGTAAAGGAAATTGGAACGGGCCCGGAGGCAAGGTAGAGCCTGGAGAGACCCCGGAGGAATCCATGGTTCGGGAAGTAAAAGAAGAAACCGGAGTTGAGGTTAAGAATTGGGAGAGGAGGGGTGAATTGGAATTTATTTTTCCTTTAGAGGATAACAAATTTTTTTCTTATATTTATGTCTCCCGGGATTGGAGGGGTGATCCTAAGGACGGAGAAGAAGGTGAGTTAAAGTGGTTTTCTAAAAAAGAAATCCCACTGGATGAGATGTGGGATGATGATAAGTATTGGCTTCCTGATTTGCTTCACGGCAAGCAAATTAAAATGAGGTTTTATTTTGATAAAAATCAGAAAATTTTTAAACAGGAAAATTTAATAGATAAATATTTTTGACAGATATAAATTTTTAATTTAAGTAAGCTCAAAGATTGAAATTTAATAGAAAGGAGGTGATTTCAGTTGAGACTCAGAAAACAATTTTGTCCCTTGTTTTATTTTAAGAAAGAAATTTTAAAAATTTCTTTCTTCGCGGAAGTTTCGCAGACTAAACGCTGATTAATGCGGAAAAAATGATTTTTTTAAATAAAGAAGCGCCGAGGCTAAAAAGCCAGCGGCGCCCATAAGAAAGAATTAAAAGTTTAGCTAAAAGCTTCAAAGTATTCATCCACCAGTTTTTCCGCTAGCCCGGTGTAATGATACGGCCCCTGTTTTAGGCGTTCCGCTTTTTCTTCGGGCAGGTTTAGTTCTTCAATAAAATCCACAATAATTTTTCGGTTAATTTTTCTGCCCCGGGTTAGAGCTTTTAGCATATCATAGCCACCGGTGATTTTTTCACTTCTCATAACAGTTTGAATCGGCTCCGCCATTAAGCTCCAATTATTCTCTAGTTGAGTTTCGATTTCCTGGGAATTAATTTCAATCTTCCCCAGCCCCTTTAGAGTACTTTTTATAGCTATCAGGAGATAAGCAAAACAAGAGCCGAGGTTCCGCAGAGTGGTGCTGTCGCTCAAATCCCGTTGCATTCGAGAGACCAGGAGTTTGGTAGCCATTTTTTCCATAACAGCAATCCCGATTTCGATATTTCCCTCGGAATTTTCAAAGTCAATCGGGTTGACTTTGTGCGGCATTGTGGAAGATCCCACTTCCCCATCTTTGATCTTTTGTTTGAGGTAGAAGATGGAGATGTACAACCACATATCTCGATTTAAGTCCTGGATAATACAGGAAATTCTGACGAGGCAATGAAGTATTTCCGAAACATAACTGTAGTTGTTTATTTGGGTAGACCAGATCTGCGGTTTTAGATTCAAATATTCGGAAATGAATTTACGGGAGGCCTTGATCCAATTTATTTCTGGCCTATCCAGATGGTGGGCGTTAAAATTGCCACTGGCTCCGTTCAATTTCCCCTGAACCTCAATTTCTTGCAACTTATTTTTTTGCTCCCTAAGCCTCCAGGCAAAATTAATGAATTCTTTTCCCACTGTAGTGGGAGAAGCGGGTTGGCCGTGGGTGTGGGACATCATGGGGGTGTTTTTGTATTCAAACCCCAGCTCTTCAATTTTTTCCAAGAGATCTTCCAGAAAATTCATGATTACCCGCCTTCCGGAAACAAGCATAAAGGCGATAGCATTGTTGGTAACATCTTCCGAAGTTAACCCCCAATGAACATAATCCTTCAGGTCACCGGCTCCGAGTTTTTCCAGTTCTTCATTGAGATAATATTCTATTGCCTTTACGTCATGATTGGTGGTTTTTTCAATTTTTTTAACCTTTTCCGCCTTTTCCGCATTGAAGTCATTAAAAATTGAAAGAAACGAATTGAGTTTTCCATGATCCAAAAGGAAAAAATTTAATTCGTCTCTTTGAAAAAGAAACCAACGGAGCTCTACCAAAATCCGGAAGCGAATCAAGCCGTATTCGGAAAAAATTTCCTTTAATTCCCGGGTTTTGCTTTCGTAGCGCCCGTCAATCGGTGAAATGTTTGTAATCGAATCTCCCATTTTTCCCTCCTTCATCTGTTTAGGTTAATTTTAGTTTATATAGTTTTTTAAAGGGCAAAGATAAAAAATTCTAATCAAGAAACTTGAAAATTTCTTGGTTCACGAAATTTTGCGTAATTAATGCAGAATAACGTGGAATGAATTTATTGGATATTACAATAATTTTTCTAAAATTTCAAGTTTTTAAGAATAAAAAAGCCCCGAACTTAAGTTCGGGGCAGGGAATAATAAAAGATTTGAAAAAAATTAATGCTTGAAACTTCTCTGTCCGGTGAAAACCATAGTGGCGCCGGCCTCGTTGCAGGCTTCAATGGACTGGTAGTCATTTAAGGATCCGCCGGAATGAACCACTGCGGTAACGCCCTCGTGCAACCCCACATCGACTCCGTCGCGGAAAGGAAAAAAGGCGTCACTGATCATCGTTGCCCCGATCAGCCCCCCATTTCCATTGTTCACGCGAGCGTCGATTTCCGCCTTCTTGTCCGGATTCGTCAGGTTGTTGTAGGGCAGGCCGTGGGCTTCAAAGCAGTAGCGGTCAGCCAGTTTTCGGTAAGCTTTGTCCCGGGCGATTTCCGCTACGCCCACCCGATCCTGTTCACCGGTGCCGATGCCGACTGTTACCCCGTCCTTTACATAAATTACGGAGTTGGAGGTGATACCGGCTTCCACCAGCCAGCCGAAAATAATATCTTCCCATTCCTCGGCAGTGGGTTCGCGGGCGATTTTGTAGGTTTTGTCCTTATATTCACACTCAGCCAGTTTGAAGTCTTCCCGGGTTCTGGCCTGGGGAACATAGGACCATTGGGTAATCAGTCCTCCGTCAATCAAGCTTTTGAATTCAACCACTCGTTGGGTGGCAAAGTAGTGGAGGCGGTCAATGTTCCCGATTTTGATTACCCGGAGATTTTTTCGTTTGGCCAGGATATCCAGAACTCCCTTTTCAAATTCCGGGGCCACCACTACCTCGGCGTATTGATCGGCAATAGCTTCGGCGGTTTCCGCATCCAATGCCCTGTTAACAGCAATACAGCCGCCAAAAGCCGCTATCCGGTCAGCCATATAGGCTTTATTATAGGCCTCTGAAAGGTTGTCGGAAATTGCGGCTCCGCAAGGGTTATTGTGCTTAACAATCACTGTTGCCGGCTTGTCTGTGAGATAACGCAGGATATTTAAGGCATTGTCCGCATCTGTGAGATTGGTTTTTCCCGGATGCTTGCCTGATTGCAAAAGCTCGGCATCAGACACCAAGTGTCGGCCCGGCGTAATACAGCGGGTTTCCCCAAGCACCAAGTTACCGTTGATTAGCCGATAAAGCGCCGCTTCTTGTCCGGGATTTTCTCCGTAGCGCAGACCTTTTTCCACCTCATCAATCACCCAGCTAACCTTTTCATAGAAAAGGGTTTGGCGATTGTCTCCGTTCACAAAAGAAACTTCCATTCGGGGCGGAAAATGGTCATCCATAATAGTTTTATACATCTGCTTTAAGTCGTCAGCCATAGCATCCTCCTTTATCTAATATCAGGGTAAGCGTTTTTAATGTTTTCAATAGAACAGCCGGAAAGATAGTTGGTGATAGACCGGTCATATTCGGCAGTGTGGGCAAAAGCTCTCTTGGCCAACATCGCCCGGGTTCTAAGTTCTGTTTCTCCCTCATTTTTTTCCAATTCATTAAGGATTAAGGGGTAGTCTTTCGGGTCCACCACGGGCGCCACTCGGATGAAATTTTTAGCCGCCGCCCGGATCATGCAGGGGCCACCGATATCAATGTTTCCGCGCGCCGATTCCACCGTGCAGTCCGGATGATTGATAGTATCCTGGAAGGGATAAAGATTAACAATAACCATATCAATGGGAACCGCTCCGGTTCTTTTCAGGTCGGACTGGTGAGCTTCGTTGTAGGTTTCGGTTAAAAGGCCTAGGTAAATTTTAAAGTCCAGAGTCTTGACCAAACCGCCCTGGGTTTCCGGTTGTCCGGTGTAATCCGAAACTGCGATCAAGTGTTTTTCCGCTTTTTCTCCCAGGATTTCCCGGATTTTTTTGTAGGTTCCGCCGGTGGAAATAATTTTTACATCCGGAACAATGTTTATAAGCGTGAGAATAAAAAGCTCTAAACCGCTTTTATCCGAAACACTGATCAAAATAT
>CAYRJF010000003.1:0-26783 GCA_964424365.1 uncultured Gammaproteobacteria bacterium
ATTTTAAAAAAATTAGAAGTGAGATTGAAAAACGTTTAAAGAACAATTAATAATTGTTAATACAATGCGAATACGCGCGAATCCGCCGGCTGGCGGATGCAAATCCCGCGAATTTTTTAAAGGTTAAAATATTGTGATGCGAATTATAAATTAATATAAGAATTTATCAGTCCTTGGCCCTTAGAAAGGTCCGTGGGCTGATCTAGAGAGAGGAGGTGCGTGTCTTATGGCTGAAATTAAACGGAAGAAAGGGGAGAGCTTCGAAGGGTTTTTACGCAGATTCAAGCTTTACCTGCAAAACAGCAAAAAGATAAACACGGCCAAAGAAAAACAATACCTATTCCCCAGAAAAAACAAAAGGCAACAGAAAGATCAGGCCTTAGTGGGAAAAGATATGAAAGAAAAGAATGAATATTTAAGAAAAATCGGCAAATTACCGGAAGATGACAGGAATAGGAATAGGAAAAGATAAAAAAATCCCGCGCTTTGAATAGCGCGGGATTTTTGATTTTATTATTTTTTTAACAGCGTATCTTGCTTAAAACCGGAAACTGAATATTCGTGTACATTATCGTGTACACGATAATGTACACGAGATTTTTAAGCTAAAAGCCAGTAGCTAACAGCTGAAAGCTAAATCCTGGGAATAAATTTCCGAATTCCGGATTTTTGCGCATTTTGTTTAATTTTTTCCCGGGCCCGTTTGGTTTTAACGAATTTAATCCAGTTGTAATTGGGTCCTTTGCGGTTTTTATCTATTTTAATCTCCACTAAATCGCCGTTTTTTAAATCATGGTCCAGGCTGGAGATTTTTTCATTTACAACCGCCACCGAAGCTTGGTTACCTATGTCGGTGTGGACCGCATAGGCAAAATCTATCGGGGTAGAGCCCTCGGGCAGTTCGAAAACATCTCCCTTGGGAGAGAAAACAAAAATTCGATTTTGAAAGACATCCAGCTTGATTTTTTTGATAAAATCATTGGCGTCCTTAGAACTCCTCTGCATATCCAGGATTTCCTTAACCCACTTGGGCTGTTCTCGTCGACTCTGAGTTTCTTTGAGTTTATAATGCCAATGAGCGGCGATTCCGAACTTGGCTTCATCATCCATTTCCCGGGTGCGGATTTGAAATTCCGTAGCTTTGCCCCCGGGGCCGAAAACCGTTGTGTGCAAACTGCGATAGCCATTGGGTTTGGGAACCGAAATATAATCTTTAAAATAGCCCGGCCTGGGCCTCCAGATGTCGTGAATTATTCCCAGAATTTTATAACAATTGGTGATACTGTCGGTGATTACCCTGAGAGCAAACACATCATTAATATCATCAAACTGTCTATCTTTGATCTGCATTTTCTTATAAATACTGTATAAGTGTTTCATCCGACTTTCCACCACATAATCAATTTTCCCCGGCTCTTCGGCCAACCTTTTTTTTAAAATATTTTTTACTCCTTGAATGTATTTTTGCCTTTCCGCTTTTTTCTCTACCTCGTATTTGTATTCCAGTTTTGTATATTCTTCGGGATGAAGATGCTTAAAGCAAATATCTTCCATTTGCCATTTTAATCTTTCAATACCCAAGAGGCCGGCTATGGGAGCATAAATCTCCAGGGTTTCCCGGGCGATCCTTTGTTGTTTTTCCGGGGGTAAGGCATCCAGGGTCCGCAGATTATGCAGTCGATCGGTAAATTTAATTAAAATTACCCGTACATCTTGAGCCATAGCTAAAAACATCTTGCGCAGGCTTTCCCGGTATCTTTCTATTCCCCGGTATTTGATTTTACCCAATTTAGTTATCCCTTCAACCAGTTTTTTAACCTCTTTCCCGAAATTTTTTTCTACTTCGTTCAGGGTGTAATCAGTGTCTTCAGGGACATCATGAAGCAGACCGGCTATAATAGTATTGCAGTCAGCTCTCATTAAGGTTAAGCCATAGGCGGTTTGCAGGGAGTGTTGAATATAAGGCTCCCCGGTTCTTCGCACTTGGCCTTCATGCGCGGTAGAGGCAAAATCATAAGCCAGGCGGAGTAAATCCGAGTCCGCGTCAGTACAGTTCTCTCGCGCTTTTTTTATGACTTCTTCAATGGTCATATAATAAAACTCAAAACTCAAAGTGCAAAACTCAAAATGACAGTTCAAAGTTCAAAGTTTCTGATATTTTATTTGTAATTTTGATTTTTGACTTTTGACCTTTAATTTTTATATTGCTGTTGGTCTTTAATTTTTTTTATGCTATAATGTTATTAAACAATATAATTGTGGATTAGTAAAGACAATGCGAATATATGAACTCGCTCCCTTCGCTGACTCTGTCAGCAGGCCCTGATTATAGGAGTAGTTATTGTAATGCGAATTATAAATTATCTTTATTGTTAAATTCTTACTTTATTATATTTTTTCATGCTTAAAATGAAAAAGAAACGAAATTTTAAAAAGATACTGGTTTTTTTATTTTGCTTTTTTTTGGTCGCGGGCGTTTTTTTATTTTTTTCCAAAACCACTTGGGCACAACCGGAGTTCGGAGAGGAGTATGCCGAAGGAACTCAATTGGGAGATACTGACCCCAGGATTATTTTGGCTCGAGGGGTTCAATTGGCTTTAACTTTTCTGGCCATAATCGCGGTAATCATTATAATGTATGCCGGTTTCTTGTGGATGACTTCTAACGGACAAGAAGATAAAATCAGCAAAGCCAAAAATACTTTAAAAAATGCGATTATCGGCCTGGTAATAATTCTGGCCGCTTTTGCTATAGTTAGTTTTGTTTTAAACACCATTGGAGGAATGTTCGGAGGTAGCGGAGGCGGAGGTGGCGGAGCTTCAGGTCCTCCGGCCGGAGGTTTCGGAGCCATCGGAAGCTGTAGTGTGGAAAGCGTTTATCCCGAGCCAAATCAGAAAGATGTACCCAGGAATACTTCAATTATTGTTACCTTTAAAGAGGAGGTGAATCCCGCTACGGTTATTGACGGAGGCCAGATTGTTACAAGCAGTGTAGAAATTTATAAAAAAGATGACGAAACCAATAAAATTACCAATGTCGCCGCTTCTTCTACTTCTAATAACCAAACCTTTGTTTTTACCCCGGGAGAATATTTGGGTTCTCCTTCCGAGGAGGTTTGGTATACTGTGCATCTCACAAATGAGATTGAAAATACTGAAGGCAGGGGGATTTTTGACCATTGTTATAATGAATTTTTAAAATGGTCTTTTCAGGTAAGTACCGAATTAGATTTGACCCCCCCGCAAGTGGATACTGTTTTTCCCGCCCCGGACGATGACAGAGACACTTATACAACAAATACTTCTTTACAACGAGCTTCCGGGACTATAGATTTTATTAACAATCCCAATGTTTACACTCCTGCTACATACGAACCCGCTTCAGTCACCTCAAACCCCGCACAAGCCGGCACTGTTTTGGACAGCATTGAAGTTGACCCTAATTCTGTAGCTGATGGAACCCTAAGAATAACAATGCAAACAGATGGTTTAACCGCCACTTTGGAGGAGAACCCCGAAACCGCAGAAGAAGTAAATTTGGGAAGTACGCAGTATAATAACGGTTCCTTGGTTTTTCCCGGAATCGTAACCTTGAATCTGTCCGGAGATCCGGAGAGCGGATATCAATGGGAGTTTGAAGTAATCCCTGTTCAGCAGGCAGACACTTTAACTGTAGCTAATCAAACTTATACTTTTGTTAGTTCCGGAGCAAGTGGAAACCAAATAAATTTGGGATCTGACCCGGCAGATACAGCCAGTAGTGTAGTTGCAATTATTGCAGACGGGGATGACGACAGTAATCCCAACGATGATAATAATTTAATAGATACTCTCTCCGGTGCCACTATTGATTTAGAAGCCGAGGCCGGAGGAAGCGATGGAAACAACATTATTTTAAGTACTAATGATACTGACGGAGACATTGACATTACTCCCATGTCCGGAGGTCAAGACGAAGAGACTTCAGCAACAATTAATGACAGTGAAGACGAATATCGTAATGCCACTATTCAGATTAATTTTACCGAAGCGGTTAATCCTATAAATTTATCCGGCCAGGCCACGGAAATTGAGGATGTGATTAGAGTTGTTAATGCCTCTAGCAGTGTTTCCAATGCGGGTTGCACCGAGGACAGGGAATGTCGAAGTTTAAATTGTGATGAGAACACGAACCAATGTGTTCCGGGAGATTATTTGGAAGGAGAATTTATGGTTTCTAACGGATATAGGACAGTGGAATTTAGAAGTAATAACCAGTGCGGAGTTAATTCTTGTGGCCAAACTATTTATTGCCTGCCCAGTAACGCAAACTTAAAAGTGGAGTTTTTGGCCTCCGGTTTAGCGGGTTGTGGAGGCCAGAATTGTTCTAATCGGAGTCCTTTCAATGATTGTGAAGTCAATCCTAACAGCGGGGATGATGTTTGTCGAAATAATGATGATAATAATTATCCTATGGCTTCCGGATTTGACGGTGTAGTAGACATGGCCATGAATTCTTTGGACGGAGATAAAGACGGCAATGCCGAGGGAACCGGAGGGTTTTTTGATCAAAACGGAGGTGGTACTCCAAGCTTATCTGTACCCCCGGATCTTTTAGGAAGCACCGGACCGGGGCAGGCAGATAGTTATACTTGGTCTTTTTGGCTGAATGATGAGATTAAAATCGGGGCTCCGGTGATCCAGAATATTGAACCCGGAAACTTGAATTTCGGAGCCACCCCCACTACGAGTGAATTTACACAGCCGGTAAAAATAGATTTTGATACTTTAATGCAGTCTAAAAGCCTGGGAACGGGTGGCACTCAGATGCAGTCCCAGAATGGTCCGGTGAACCACCGCCGGCTCAATCTTTGGAATTATACCGGCGAGCCCACCGGGTATTGGACTTCTAAGGAAGACATAGAAGACGAGCCTCCCTTGGACGGGCAACCGAACCGAACCAATGTTTTTATTGAGCATAGCCGATTTTCCCCGGCTATTACTTACAGGGCCCAGGCCGGGTCCGGGATTCTGGATATTTATCAAAATTGTTTCAAGCCCAGCGGTGTAAGTCAAGCTGGAACCCCTTGTTATGTCGATAATATGGGTGACACAGAACCATCTTCTTGTTGCAATGGAAATCTCACCGATAATTTGGACGATCAAGGTAATTGTGATTAAGTTTTTTGGCTAATTTAAATTTGATTCTTTAGAAAACTTCTCAGGTTTAGAAAATTGTTTTTACAATATACCCCCCCCTCTCGCCCGTCCTGCCTGCTCTGAGCTAATAATTTTAAATAATCTAAGATTTACATATTTTTTAAAATGTTTAAAAAAATAAACAAAAAGAGTTTATTTGTCTTCCTCCTGGTTTTAGGGGTGTTTTTATTATCTTTTCAATTAGCGGGAGCACAAGACTTTGGAAACAGTTATGCCGTGGGAACCGGTTTAGGAGAAGAGGATCCGAGAAATATTTTGACTAATTTAGTTAATTTGTTTTTTACTTTTCTGGGAATTTTGTCGGTTATAATTATAATGTATGCCGGTTTTTTGTGGATGACATCTAATGGACGGGAGGATAGAGTTGAAAAAGCGAAGAAAACTTTAATTGGTGCTATAATCGGATTGATTTTAATATTGGCTTCCTGGGCGATTGTTAGTTTTGTTTTGAATGTAATTGGGGGTCAGGTTACGGGTAACTGCACTAACCAATCTTGTGACAATTGCCCCGGTGTGGTTTGCGGCCCGGGTTTTCATGAAACCGGTGGTATGAGATATTGTGATGCTAATAATAATTTAGGTCCTTGCCAGGGTTGTACTTGCGAGCCTGACGAAACCCCTCCGGGACCCACAGATTGTGACGCAGACCTCGGAACTCCGGGTGTTTGTTCAAATCCAGATAACGATGCCTGTGATTCGGATGAATTTTGTGATCATGACACTTGCACCTGTCAAAGTCAGTTTTCCCTAGGAGCTCCTTGTTCAGCCAGTACTACGACTTGTGTCCCCGATCATGATGTTTGCCTTTCCCAATATTGTGATAATAGCTGTGTTTGTAGTTCTAGCCCGGTTATTTATTCTGTCAGTCCGGTAGGAGGATTCTGTGACAATAATACCAATACTCCTTGCAGCGAAGATGATGATTGCCCTAGCGGTGATACTTGCAACACTGATACCCCCAACGGAGCCGAAGGAAACTTAGTCACTATCGGCGGTCATTATTTCGGAACTACTACAGGAGATGTTTATTTTAATAATGAAGAAGCGAATTTACCCGCGGGTGACTGCAGTCAATTCGCGCTTTGGACAGAAAATCAAGTTGTAGTCGTGGTACCCACCGGAATAGATGCTACTAATAGTATTGAGGTAATTCGGGATGACGGTCTTAGCGACACCACCTCTAATAATGTGGGCCCCCAAATTCCCGACTTTTTAAGAAATAATATAGAAAGACCGGGTTTATGCGGAATTGATCCTAATCATGGTCAAATCGGAGATAATTTGGACTACGTAGGCTTAAATTTGTCCGGGAGCACGGCTTATATGGGTAATTACCGGCAATATGTAGAAGCTTATAATTCCACCTTTAACGATCCGGAAGAAGGAACTGCCGAGGTTCCTTCAGTGGAAACCGGAACCACCTCTACCTTCGCGAGTAGCTCCGGGATTTATAGTAATTATTTGGATTTTCATAAAGACGAAGAGCCTTACAGCGGTCCTTATATAACTTCTTTTGATCCGGTGGATGGCCCCCCGGGAACTTATGTTACTATCAATGGTAGCGGATTTGGCAGTAGCCAAGGGGGAAGCGCGGTTTATTTTGGAACCACCACTAATCCGGGGAATGAAGCCAGTTATGACTTCCCCGAGGTTTGCGCAGACAGTGTTTGGAGTAATACTCAAGTAGTGGTTAAAGTGCCTCAAGGGATGACAGCGGGAAATAGGCTGATTTATATGGATATACAAGGCGAAGGAGTTATCAGCACTGCCGGCGGAAGCGTAAGTCCCAGCACTTTTGCTGTCGAGACCGGAGAGCCTGACCCCGGTTTGTGTAAAATCAGGCCCACTATGGGGCCGAGCGGAGTGCCCTTGAGTCTTTGGGGAGAATATTTTGGAAATGACACCGGATCAGTTTTGTTTAGCCCCGGCAACCTTCCGCAAAATAACATAAATTTATGGGAGTCTAATTCCGGCCAACCCGCTGTGGCGGATAAAGTTGAAACCTTAGTACCTCAGGAAGCTATCTCCGGGCCGGTTAGAGTTTATAGTTCTGATTCTTCTACGAGCAGTAATCCTAAAAATTTTGAAATTGGTCTTTGTACTGAAGCCGGAAATAGGCAAGAGCAAAATGCGGCTTGCGGACCGGATATTTGTTGTCCCACCGGAACTTACAAAGCCGGTCGGTGCGCCACTTCTACAGAAAATTGTTATGTGGATATTCCTAATAGTGTCTTTGAATGGGAGTTCAACACCGGATCAGGCACGACCTCACCTGACCCGGACTCGCCGGACAGTTGTCAAGAAAGAAGTCAGATAGAAGGCTCATGTGATCCCGATCCTTGTCCTAACACTTCCGGAGAATGTTCATTTAACGAACAAGGAATAGAGATCACGGGCAATCAATGCGGGGATGGTTATTGTAGTTCTCTGAGCGCATGCTCTAACTCTTCTTATAATGACTGTGAATACAACTCTTCTTATAATGCTTGTTTAGCTACTACCTCCGGGTATATTAATTGTGATTTGCCCTCCAATGAACTTAATGGTAACCCTACGGAAAATATTCTAGGCGATCCAGTAACGATTACTTGCTCTAGTGAGGGTTATTGGTATTTCCCCGGTAATTTAAGCTGTCCCGGAGGCTGGAATATGACTCCCGGGGGAGGATGTATAAATTATAGCGAAACTTGTAACTCTTGCGAGTCAGAATTTAGTTGTTTAGATGACGGAAGTGGCCAAGGGTATTGCGGAACTGATTATCCCCTCTGTTCGGAAGAAGCTGATTGTATTAATGGAGAATGTATTTCCACCACTAGCCCAATTTGCGAGTGTTGTTGTCGAGTGGAAAACAGTACCCAAGATTGTTGTAGTTTTCAATATGAAAATTCTTTAGGAGATACAGTTACCGAATCCCTGGATTGTGCAGGTGTTTGCGGGGAAGATACTAATCCCGATGACGATTCCGGTTATGGTCTTTGTACCGGGTGTCGAATTGATCAAAACGATAACGGTATTATTGAATCAGATAATAACAATAACATTGATGAATTTGCACTTTCTGATGAAGCTTGTATTTGTGAAGATAATACCGGTCAATTTTGCGACATTCATGCCGGAGAAGATTTGGATGGAGACGGAAATCCGGATGGAGTCTGCCGGGATTGCTCGGTTCTTTCCGGCAAACCTGATTTTTGTAGTGAACACAGCACTTGTTGTGTGGATGCTGTCAGCGCCAGGGAAAATGAATGTCGGGGATATCAAACCGATATTGTGGAAAGCAATGGAATTGGTTATTGCGGTTATTATCACTGTACTGTTTCCGGAGACACTTGTAGCTCAACAGCCGGAGATTATGGTTTAGTGGCCAGCTCTACTTTTAATAATTATGATTTATTTACTTCCACTACGACTTGCGATGAAACTTGCACTTCTAGTCCCGAAGGACTGGGTGAAAGCTGTGAAGCCTTGGGGGGGAACGATGTTTGTAATGTAAGTATTTGCGGTAATCCCTATCAATGTATAGATGGTTCCGGCGCCACAGTGGCTCCGGGAACTCCCTCGACCGGCGGCACTGATTGCGGTTATTGTTGTTGTGACCCTAATGCAGCTGCACCGGGTGATTGCGTAGCCGCCGGATTAACAGGGTTGAATTGCCAGGCAGATCAATCTCCTTGCACCGGTCCGGATCGAGGTTTATGTTGCGGGTGCAGTCAGGATTCTGATTGCGGTAATCCCTCCACCACCGGTTGCGGCAGTGATACTTGTTGCCGGGCCAGGCCCGAGGTTTCCACTACTAACCCCAGTAGCAATGAAGTGGGAATTTGCGCTAACGCCCAGATTACCGCCACTTTTGACAGCTCCATGAAAATCAGCAGTTTTACCGGAAATGTAATCGTAGCCGGTGAATATGACGGTGCTTGTCCGAAAAACACCACTTATCTTGCCCAAGCTCCGAAAAACACGCAACAAAATTTTCTAGCCCGCTTCTGGGAAAAAATTAAATTTAATTTTAAATACGCTTTTTCTAAACTAGCCGTTTTATTTACAGACCGGGTTTTGGCTTGGCCCGTAGACACAAACGCCAATTATTGCGCCGTACCCGGCTCGGTGAGCGGAGAGAACACAGCCAACGGAAACACTCGCCTAACCTTCTCACCCTCAATTCTTTTGGATACTGACACCCGGTATTTTGTGATTATCCGGGGAGATGAGAATTTAGATAGTTCTCGCGGAGTAAGAAGTTATTGGGATATCGGTATGAATGAAAACAGTAATGATCCTGATTCTAATATTGCCAATACCTTGTTTAATGGAGTTGATTACCCCAATTCTTATATTTGGTCTTTTGAAACTTTGGATGACCAGGGTACTCAGGGAGTCTGCGAAATTGATCATGTAGATATAGATCCGGATTCTTATTTATTTAAAACCACGGAAAACAGTTTAGTGGAAAACGATGATGATCCTAATGATGATTCTGTTTCTTCAGGTGGTTATGATCGAGATAAATTTTTCCACGCCCAAGCCAAAACCGCGGACAACCAGACCGTGATCCCAGTTCCGGGAGTTTATGATTGGACTTGGTCTTGGGGCATGGATACTAATATTATAAACACCACCGGTCCGGGGATACCCGCGCCCCTTTTCAATGCCGGAAGTAGCACCCAACAGATAATTGCTCAGGAAGGTGTGCAGAATAATTATTCTGATTTAACCGCTCAAGTAAATTTGGGCGCGGACATTTATAACTATGGAGGAAACGGAATTACCGGCACTTCCACAGTTTGGGTATTTTTATGCAACAATCCTTGGCCTCCTTTTTCTAGCGCCGGGACTTGGTTGCCTTGGCAAGATGCGGGAGGAAACTGTGATTTAGGAGGAAGTTGCCATAATACTAATTATCAATTTTATTATTGTCGGGATCAAGGGGAAGAAGAAATTACTATTGACGATCTCCCGGCTTTAACCAGTGATGAGGCCGTAATTAGGGGAGAAACCGCCTCCATTACTAAAGAATTTTATTTCTTTAGGGAGATCGCGCCTGAGGCTACGGGTGTAAATTTAACCTATAATTTGTCCAGTCAAGGAGGTGAAGTTGAGCTGGATTGGAACAGTAATGATTTTAGTTTAGCAGCCGGCAACACATTAGAGGAATTTAACATTTATTACGGCAATGTTACCGGATCCCCCTATCCTTACAGCATAACGGTTCCCACCACTTCCGTACCTCATACTCTAACTGGATTGGAGAATGGACAAGAATATTGTTTTGCGGTTACAGCCGTAACCGAAGACGGAGAAGAAAGCGACTATTCTAATCAAATTTGTGCCACTCCTGAAGACACTCAAGCTCCGGCTGCTCCCAATATTAGCAACTCTGTGCCCGAAGATGGAAGAGTTAAAATAGCTTGGAGTGATTTAAGTTCTGGCGAGGCAGTAATGTTCAAGGTTTATTATAAAGCTACTACTAATTGTCCTATTACTTCTGGTTTTGGAAATTCTGTTGATATACCCTATCAAACCGAAGCCACCTCCACTATTTCCGGTTTAGCTAACGGAGTAGAGTATTGCTTTGCTATGGTATCTGTGGATGAAAACGGCAATGAAAGCGACCCTGATCAGGCTTTTACTTCATCCTCACCCTTTGCTTACCCGGCTAATCTGGCTATTACCGGTGTGGGAACTTCAACCGTGGGCTTGAGATGGAGTTACACCGACGGTTCCGGAGACGGGGTTAACAATACTGTAATTTTTTACGGAACTTCAACTTATGATTATGCTTCCACTACAAGTTTTGCTAGCAATATACAGACGACCACTATTTCAAACTTAATACCTAATACCCAATATTATTTTAATATTAAAACCTTCCATCCCGGAGGATATGAGAGTCCTTATCTAAGAGAAGAGGAAATATCCACCCGTCCCTTGCCTTAAAAATAAAATTTTATTAAAATAACATTAAAGAATTTTCTATGTTTGATAACTTAGACCCCCAAAACCGGGGCGGAGAGGAAAACAATTCTTCCCTTGAACAAAATTCAAAAAATTCCCAAACCGGAGGCGATTATGGTCAAAAATCTCGAGGAGCGGAAAATGAGTCAAATTTAAAAAAAGTTTTAAACGAGAATCAAGGTTCTTCTCAGGGGCAAGCAGGGTCCGACTCAAAAAAGGCCGAGCCGGAAGATATGTTTGCTTCTGTAGAGTCGGGAGATTCCGATTTGGAAAATCGCAACCAACAGGCCGCTCAGAGTTTTGATCAGGCCGTAGCCCGGGCCGCCCCGGAAAACGCTTCCCAAAAAAGGGAAAAAAGTAAAAGTTTGGCCTTGAAGCCCTCTAAGAAGGAAGCTGTGGTCTGGATAGTTTTATTTTTGGTCGTGGTCGCAATTATGGTGGGTGGATTTTATTGGATTTCCAGCGTTTTAAGCAACCCTGAAGAAAATCAAGGAAATAAAAATAACTCCGGAGGCGTCCTCAACGAGGATCGGGAAGCCCGCGACCAAGAAGAAAAGTCTCAAAACCGGGCAAACGAGAAAGAGGCTGGTCAGGAGCCCATTACAAAAAATCAGGAAAAAGAAACGGGGGAGAAAGAAACTCCTTCCCAAGATTCGGATAATGACGGTCTTTCTGATAAACAGGAGCAACAGATCGGAACCGATATTAATAAGGCGGACACAGACGAAGACGGTTTGACTGACCGAGAAGAATTTATGAACACTAAAACCAACCCTTTTAAAAAAGATGAAGATAATGACGGTTTAACCGACTTTGAAGAGTTAAGAGAATACAAAACCGATCCGGCTAATCCGGATAGCGACGGAGACGGCTATAAAGACGGAGAAGAAGTTGAAAACGGATATAATCCCGCCGGAGAAGGAAAGCTTAAAAATTAATTGTAAAAATAAATTATGTTTGGAAAAAAGAAAAAAAAGGAGGAGAAAAGCCCTGAAGCGGAAGAACAACAAAAAAAGAAGGAAAATCTAGATAAAAAGATAGAAGAAAACGTGGAAATTCATAAAATGCCCCGGGACATTAAAAAGGGCATCCCCAAAAAAGAAAAGTCGGACAAGGAAGATAATAAAGGACACGAGGGATTTCTTCCCGGACAGAAAAAATCTTCCCAGAGCAGGGGGATTGATAAAACCAAGTTAATCGGCGGTATTATTATGGCCTGCGGAGCGGTGATTTTAATCGGAGGTGTTTACCTTGGTTATGTTTATTTAATCAAACCCTCGGAGAATCCTCAGGACCGGGGTAATTTGGCAGAGCAAGGACAAGAAGAGCCCGGAGAAAAACCGAATGATAAAGAAAACGGAGAAGAAGAGTCTTCCGGGAAAACTGAAGAACCGGGCGAAAAAGAAGAAGAACCGGGAGAAGAGGAAGAAACTTCTACTTCCACAGAGAAAGAAGAGGTTTGCACTGCCGAGTATGACCCTGTTTGCGGAGAAGACGGAGAAACTTATTCTAATAGTTGCGTAGCTAAACAAGCAGAGGCAGACATAGCTTATAAAGGAAAATGTCAAAAGGAAGAGAAGGTAAGTTATAAAGATGCGGACGGGGACAGCTTAAGTGATCTGGAGGAAGAGATTTTGGGCTTAGATCCGGAGGCAGAGGATACTGACGGAGATAGTTACCCGGACGGAGAAGAAGTAAAGAATTTGTATAATCCTTTAGGAGAAGGAAAATTAGCCGGCAACAAAAACATTGCTGAATATGAAAATAAGGAGCTCGGTTATTCTGTTTTGTATCCCGCTTCCTGGTCCCGGAAGGAGGTTTCCGGTAATAATTCCGTAATGTTTAAGGCAGAGGACGGATCTTTTGTTCAAGTAATAACCAGAGAGAACCGGGAAGGCGTTTCTATCGGTCAGTGGTATGCCTCGCAATTTGATACGGCCGAGGAGGATTTGGAAATAATCGGTCAAGACAATTGGGAGGGAGTCAGAAAAGAAAAAGAGCCAATATTTTACCTAACCGACAAGCAAAAAGAAACTATCTACGTGGTATCTTTAACCAATTTAACAGAAAAAGAAGCTGAATACGAGCAAATTTTTCAGATGATGGTGAATTCTTTTACGGCTTTAAAGGATTAAAATGGTAGAGATAAATAATCAGGCCAAGGTCGAGGTGGAGCAAGAAAAATTAGAAAAAGTTGCTCAGAGTTTTTTGGATTATTATAATTTAAGCGGATTTAATCTCTCCCTGGCTTTTTTGGACAGCGAGGAAATGAGGCGGATCAATCAAACTTACCGCGGAATCAACAAAACTACTGACGTTTTGTCTTTTCCCGCCTCTTCGAAAGAGAAAGAGGAGGAGAGCTTTTTGGGGGAAATACTCTTTGACTATGAGCAGATTAAGACTCAGGCCCAGAGGGAAGAGGAGGAAGAGCTGATTTTTATTTTAATCCACGGCCTCTTGCATTTACTCGGACACACAGACGAAACCCCGGAAGACAAGAAAAAAATGATCAAGCTGGGAGAAGAGCTAATGAGAAATTTGAGTTTGAAATAAAATGCGAATCCCTCGAATTGAAATGCTAATCCTTCGAATTTTAAAAGTATCATGCAAATTATTAATTGTTCGCATTGAATTAATTTGCAGGATTTGCATTGATTTGAAGATTTGCATTATACTTAAATATGATTCGAATATCCCGATTAGCTAAAAGTTTTGGTTACGCCTTTAAAGGCATATTTAAAAGTTGGCGAGAGGAGCAAAATTTGCAAATACAGACCCTGGCTGCTTTAGTCGCCGTTTTTTTGGGTTTTTATTTGGGCATTAGTTTGCTTGAATGGTCTTTATTGGTTTTGGTAATATTGATAGTTTTTATAACCGAGCTCATTAACAGCGCCCTAGAAAGGGTGACAGATGTTTTAAAACCGAGGATAAACGGGTATGTTCGAGAGATTAAAGATATTATGGCCGGAGCGGTAATGCTCGCCTCTTTGTTGGCCCTAATTGTGGGTTTGTTGATTTTTTTACCCCGTTTTTTTACTTGACTATTGATTTTTTAATAATATTTTGCTAAGATAAAAATAATAATAATTAACTTAGCAACAAAACTATGTTAGATTGGCTTAAAAAAATCTTTGGAGGCAAGACTGAGAATCAAGACGAAACCCGGGCCGATGAAGCGAGCGCTTCTGCCGAAGGACAAATCGGGGAAACCGAAAATCAGGCCGAGCCTCAAACCGAGGAAGCTCATAATCAAGGAGCGGAAGATCCTCTGAGCGAAACCTCGTCCATGGGAACAGAGACGGGTGAAGAGACAAAAACGGGTTCAGAAGAGAATTCCCCGGACATGACCGGATCCTCTGAACAATCAGAGGAAGAGGATTAGTGATAGTGTTTTAAAAGAACAGCCAGTTTGTCGCCCAAATTGGCTGTTTTTTACGTTTTATTAATTACAAATACACGAATTTAGTCACAAATTGCACAAATTAAAATTATTAGATTATTTATTATTTGTGAATTTGTGTTTATATTTGTTCACCCTGTTAAATAAAATTTATATATAAATTTTATCCCCAGGGATATTTAACAGGGTAAATTCGTAAACAGTAAGATTTTCTCCCCCCTTAAAAAAGGGGGAGATTAAGAGGGGGTTGTAAATAAAAATTAAACTCAAATTTGTAAATTTGTAATATATTCGTAATTTGTAACCATGAGGTTTATAGATACACACGCCCATGTTAATTTTCGTCAATTTCGAGAAGACGCTGATGAAGTCATTAAGCGGTCTTTGGATTATAATACCGATATGATTTTAGTGGGCTCGGAATTAAAAACTTCTAAGAGGGGTTTGGAATATGCCAATAAATATGAAAAAGGAGTTTATGCGACCGTGGGACTTCACCCTATACACCTGGAAGAAGTTCGGGTTCGAGAAGAGGGGAGCGATTTTCTTACCCGGGCAGAGGTTTTCAACTATGATAATTATGAGAAATTGGGCAGAATGGAAAAGGTTGTGGCCATCGGAGAAATCGGCCTGGATTATAATTATATTAATCAGGCTTCTTCCGAGGCAGACCAGATCAAGAAAAAACAGAAAGAAGCTTTTGTTCAACAACTATCCCTGGCCCGAGACCTGGAATTGCCCGCCATTATTCATTGTCGGGTAGCTCATATTGACATGCTTCAGATTTTGAAAGATTTTAAGGAAAAAAACAAACATCTAATCCCTTTGGATGAGCCCTGGGCGGTTATGCATTGTTTTTCCGGGGACGAAGATTTGGCTTGGGAATATTTTAATTTGGGATTAATGATCTCTTTTACCGGCCTTATTACCTTTAGTAAGCAGTGGGACGACTTAATCCGGAAAATGCCCCGGGATAAGTTTATGATTGAAACTGATTGTCCTTTTATGACCCCGGAGCCTTTTCGAGGAAAAAGAAATGAACCTGTTTTGGTTAAGCGGGTGGCGGAGAGAATTGCCGGAATCAGAAAAGTAAGCCTGGAAAAAATCGCGGAAACCAGCACTACCAATGCCCGTTATTTTTTTGATATCTAATTTAGAAAAAGAATAATTTTTAAGCTTGCATCTTTATCTAAATAAGTTTATTTACATTCGGGACTTTAACTTAATACAGATAAGCACCAAATTTCAAGCACCAATGATCAAATGAATTCTAATGATCAAAATTCCAATAACTAAACCCCTTTGTAATTTAATAATATTGTAATTTGTAATTTATTTGCTTTAGTTCTCCGAAGCGAAGCGGAGGAGAAATAATTGCAATTTAGAATTTAGTGCTTTGTTTATCGGATAAGAGAACAATTTCGTAAGTTTGGTTTTAAATATTGCTTTGTCCAAAATGAGCTGGACTAATACATACGCTTGACTTTTGCGTGAAAGTGTAATAAATTAAAGATTAGAGTGATTAAAATTGAGTTTGAGCAGAAAGAAGTTAAAATCACTTTAAAGCATCCCAGTTTTCCTTTGTTTAGAGGAATTAAAGGGATGTATTTGTTTTTTTCATGAGCAAACTGGAAAAAAAGCTAATTAAAGCCCGGACCACCAAGGATTTGATGTGGGGAATGGCCCTCTATACCGGAGGCTCGGTTTTGGGTCCGCTTATAATTATCGGAGGATTGGGTTTTGGGCTGGATATTTTTTTCTCCACCAAGCCGATATTTTTAATAATCGGGGTATTATTAGCTTTTGTTATGACCAATGTTTTGATTTTCCGAAAATTACAAAAACTAAACAAGCAAATTGAGAAAGAAATGGCTATAAAGGATGAAAAAAAACAAGAAAATTCAACCCAGAAAAATGATAAAAATTTTTTAGATAGCTCTAAATTCTAAATTCTTTATTCTAGATTCTAAGTTATGTTAGATATTTCTTTAGCGCCCAGGGCCTTGTTTTATCTGGGCGGTTTACCCGTAACCAACACCTTGCTCTGGACCGTGGTTGTTAGTGTATTAACTATGGTTGTTTTTGTCTGGGTGGCCCAGAGAATGAAAAGAGTGCCCGGGCCCCTGCAAAATACTCTGGAAGTTTTGGTGGAAGAAAGTTATAATTTTACTAACAGCGTCACCGGAAGCGAGAAAAAAACTCGCCGGGTTTTTCCTTTTGTTTTTACACTTTTTATTTTTATATTGATTAGCAATTTGTTAACCTTCCTGCCCGGCCAGGCGGCCGTAACTTTGGAAAAGGCGGGCGGGGTAGTTCCTTTTTTTAGAGCCGTAATGAGTGATTATGGCTTAATTTTTGTCCTAACCATGATTGGGATTTTAACCACCCAGATTGTGGCCATTGCGGTTCACGGCCCTTTGGGGTATGTGGGGAAATTTATTAATTTAAAAGGATTTAAAGATTTTTTTAAAAATTTATTTAAGGGTAAGTTCAAGCCCGGGTTAATAGGCCAGGGTTTTCTGGATTTGTTTTTAGGGATAATGGATTTTGTGGGGGAATTTGCCAAAATTGTTTCTCTGTCTTTTCGTTTATTTGGAAACATTTTTGCCTCCGAGGTAATTACAGCCGTAATGCTTTTCCTGGCCCCTTTTATTATTCCTTTGCCTTTTAAATTTTTAGGAATTTTAACCGCTGTGGTGCAGGCCTTTGTTTTCGCGACCCTTACTTTGATTTACATCACTATGGCCTCGGAAATTGAGGAGGAAAAATTGGCGGAAGAGGCAACTATTTAAAATAAGTATAAAAAGTAAAATAAGTAAAATAAGTTAAGTGAGACAAATCAGGATAGTTGTAGTTGTTGAAGAACCCCGGATTCTTTACTAAATAAATAAGATAAAAATATAATGCCAATCTTCAGATTTATGTAAATTTCTTCAATTGATCTTGTGCAAATATAATTTGCATAACATTTTGAAAATTTGAAGGATTAGCATGCAATTTGTTGATTTGCATTGTTGTCTTTATGGAAGTAGAAGCAGCAAAATTATTGGCAGCCGGTTTAGCCGCCGGCCTGGGAGCTATCGGCCCCGGAATCGGAGAAGGTATTGTAGCCGGTCACGCTTTGGCAGCTATCGGAAGAAATCCGGAAGCCAGCGGAAAAATTATGCCTTTTATGTTCGCTACCATGGCGGTAGCTGAATCCACGGCTATCTATGCTTTAGTGGTTGCTTTATTGATCCTTTTCGCGTTTTAAAAGATAAAGCCTACCCGGTTCTTTTTTTAAGGACTGGGAAACTTTGTTTTTTAATTAATAGTTAAATTAGTATGAAATTGTTTAATGCCTTAGGCCTAGACCCCCAAATTTTAATAGCGCAATTAGTTAATTTTGCGGTTTTGGTTTTTGTATTGTATAAATTCGCTTACAACCCGATTTTGAATTTTTTAAAACAGAGAAAGGAAAAAATTAAACAAGGAGTGGAATATGCCGATCAAGCGGAAAAGGAATTAGAGGAGGCCAGACAAGAAAAAAAGGGAATTATCAAAGAAGCCAAGAAAGAGGCCATGACTATAACTGAAAAAGCCAAAGAGGAAGGCGAGGAGAAAAGAAAAAAGATAGTGGATAATGCCAAGGAAGAGGTAGGACAAATCATTAATCAAGAAAAAGAAAAAATTAGAGCGGAAAAAGCGGAAAGTTTAAAAGAGGCCAAAAAAGAAGTCGCGGATATGGTGGTTTTAGCTTTGGAAAAAGTTTTAGAAGAAAAAGTTGACTCTAAAAAAGACAAAGATTTAATTCAAAAAACCATTAAAGAAATTAAGTAGGGCCTGCTGACAGAGTCAGCGAGAAAGGTAATATTTAATTATTGGGAAAAATTATTTCCCTAAGATTAAAGAGGTGGAAGGAAATAATTTTTCAGTGGCTGCTAATTTTTTTCAAAAATCAGCAGCCCCTAAGTAATATGAAAATTACAGCTAAACAATATGCCCGAAGTCTTTTTGAGGAAATTAAAGATATCGGCGACACCAAGGAACAAAATAAGTTAATTGGTAATTTTGCTCGGGTTTTGGTTAAAAATAACCATGTTTCTTATTTGCCTCAAATAATTCGGAAATTTAATCAAATCTGGAACCGGGAAAAAGGAATTGTGGAGGCGGAGGTAATCAGTGCTCGGGAGTTAAACAAGGAAGCTCAAGTCGAAATCGAAAAGTTTATTCAAACTAAAAACGGCAAAAAAAGTATTGAAACTAGATATAAAATAAATCCTGAGATAAAAGGAGGATTTGTAGTAAAGATGGATGACAAAATTTTGGATGCCAGTTTAAAATCAAGGATAAGGGACTTGAGGAACGAGTTAACAGAGTAAAATCCTAAATTTAAAGATCAACTTTACTCCGTTAAATGATTAGCCCCCGGCTAATCAGGGCGAAGCTTTATTTAACAGGGTGAAATCAAGCCCTAAATCCAAACCAGGAAATTTTAAAGTATATTTGTTATTCGAGCTTTGTTACCTGGATTTTAAAAACAAGAATATAAGATAGCGCTGAATTAATAAAAGCATTTTGAATAAAATACATATTAAGTATTAAAACAATTTTTATGTCGAAAAGTAAAGATTATATTGTAGAGCAATTAAAAAAACAAATTTCTGGCTATAAATCCGAGGCCCGGGAAAAAAATTACGGCAGTGTAGTTGAAGTGGGGGATGGCATTGCTAAAATTTCCGGACTGTCCGGGGCTATGATGTCGGAAATGATAGAGTTCAAGACCGAGTCCGGATCAGTTTATGGAGTGGTTTTAAATTTAGAGGAAGATAATGTCGGAACTATTGTTTTGGGAGACTCTTCTCAAATACAGGAAGGAGATGAAGCGGTTAGTCTGGATAGAATTTTAGAGGTTCCGGTAGGAGAGGAGATTATAGGAAGGGTGGTTGACCCTTTGGGGCAGCCCCTGGACGGCAAAGATGAAATTAAAAGCAAGAAATTTAGCCCTTTAGAAAAAATTGCTCCCGGAGTTATTGAAAGAGAAGGGGTGAGTGAACCGGTCCAAACCGGCATAAAATCCATTGATTCCATGATTCCGATTGGAAGAGGCCAAAGAGAGTTAATCATCGGAGACAGGCAAATCGGTAAGACCGCCATTGCTATTGACGCGATTATTAACCAAAAAGGGCAAAATATGAAATGTATTTATGTCGCTGTTGGTCAGAAAGAGTCAAAAGTGGCCGGAATTGTGGCCAAATTGGAAGAATCCGGAGCTATGGAATATACCAGCGTAGTTTTGGCCGGAGCCAGTGATCCCGCCTCTCTGTTGTATTTGGCTCCTTACGCCGGTTGCGCTATGGCGGAATATTTTTTAGACAAAGGAGAAGATGTTTTAATAATTTATGACGATTTAAGTAAACACGCGGTTGCTTATAGAGAGATTTCTTTGCTTTTAAAAAGACCCCCGGGAAGAGAAGCTTATCCCGGAGATGTTTTTTATCTTCATTCCCGACTTCTGGAAAGGGCTTGTAAACTAAACAAAGAGAACGGGGGAGGTTCAATTACCGCCTTGCCGGTAATTGAAACTCAGGCCGGCGATTTATCCGCCTATATCCCCACCAATGTTATTTCTATTACCGACGGACAGATTTATTTAGAGCCGGAGTTATTTTATAAAGGAAATCGTCCCGCTATCAACGCCGGTTTATCCGTTTCCCGGGTGGGAAGTGATGCTCAGATTAAAGCCATGAAAAAAGTAGCCGGAAAGCTGAGATTGGAAGCCGCTCAATACCGAGAATTAGCCGCTTTTGCCCAATTCGGTTCGGATTTAGACAAGGAAACCCAAGCCAAGATTGACCGGGGAGAAAGATTGATGGAAGTGTTTAAACAAAATCAATATTCTCCTTTGTCCGTGGAAGAGCAAGTGGCAACTTTCTATGCTTTAACCTCCGGTGATTTGGATGATATTCCGGTGGAAAAAGTTTCTGAATTTGAAGAAGGGTTTCGAGAATATTTCCGGGATAAAGGGGAAGAGATTATCCAAGAAATCGCAAAAACCGGAGAATTAAATGAACAGGCGGAAGAAAAACTGAAAAAGATAATTAAAGACTACAAAGCAACCCTGGATTATTTGATTAAAAAAGAAGAAGAGGGTGAATAACAATAAAATATTTTATTAAAAAAGTTTTTAAAGCGGTATGGCTAACACTAAAGAAATACAACGCAGGATAAAATCCATTAAAAGCACCCAAAAGATCACTCGGGCAATGGAAATGGTGGCTGCCACTAAAATGCGCAAAGCGGAAGAAGCGGTGCTTAAGACCAGAACTTATGCCAATTTGAGTTGGACCACGGTTTTGAATTTATCCCAAGCGGTAAATTGCGACCACCAGCAACATCCTTTATTTACTAAACCGGGGAAGTTGAAAAACGTGGCTATAGTTATATTCACTTCCAACCGGGGTTTATGCGGAAATTTCAATAATGCTATTATCAACAAAGCTCACAATTCCATTTTAAAAAATCAATATAACAAAGATAAAGAAAAAATTAATCATGAATTTATTGTTGTAGGCAAAAAAGGATTGTCGGTTTACTCCCGTTATGGATATAAAGTGGCGGCTGATTTTCCCAAGTCAGATATTTGTTATACTTCTACTGAAGTAAGGAGTATAGCCCGTTTGATTATAGATGATTTTGTCGCCGGTAAATATGACAAAGTAATGGTAGCTTTTACTGACCATGTTAATGCTATGAAGCAAATCCCCCGGGTGAAGCAGCTTTTACCCGTTGATTTAGAAGCTCAGGAACACCACCTGGGTATTGCAGGTGAAGATTCCCGGATAGGAGTAGACAAGGAATATATACAAAAAAAGGAGGAAAAATATTTAAGGGAAGGTAAAAATATTTACACCTTTACCTATGAGCCTTCCGCCTATGAAGTTTTAGAAGAAATGCTTCCCAGATTAATAGAAATCCAATTGTTTCAAGCTTTGCTAGAGTCTAACGCGGCCGAGCACAGTGCCCGTATGACCGCTATGCAGAAGGCCAATGACGCAGCCGGGGAGTTGGTGGAAGATTTGACCTTGTATTATAATAAGGTTAGACAAGCGGCCATTACTAAGGAAATAGCGGAAATTAGCGCCGGAGCGACCGCCTTGGGTGACTAATTGTAAATTGATTTGCCAACTTATTTAATTTAGATTTTTATTTAAATTATATAAACAAGAGAAATGCAAAAATCAAAATTCAAAAATCAAAATGACCCCGCAAAGCTCTGCCACGGGGCGGGCGGAGAAAAAAGTAAAATTATTTAATAATTTTTAGTTTTGATTTGTCATTTTGCATTTTGATATTTGCATTTTGAATTAAATTATAAAAGAAGAAATATGTCTACTGAAGTAAAAAATAAGAAACAAAACACAGGATCAATCACCCAAATTATCGGCCCGGTGGTGGAGGTATATTTTCAAGAAAATCTGCCGGAAATTTATGATGCCTTGGAGGTTAATAAAGGGGGAGAAAAATTAATTTTGGAAACCCAACAGCATATCGGGTTTAATAAGGTCAAGGCCTTGGCTATGGGATCAACCGACGGTTTAAGTCGAGGAGACGAAGTAATCGCCACCGGATCTCCTATTAGTGTTCCGGTAGGGGAGGAAACCCTGGGTCGGATTTTTAATGTCCTGGGGCAAACCGTTGACGGAGAGAAACAAATTAAAGGGGAAAAAAAATATCCTATCCACAGAGAGCCACCCCAATTTGTAGATCAATCCACTAAAACAGAAATTTTGGAAACCGGAATCAAGGTGATTGATTTGATTTGTCCGATTGCCAAAGGGGGAAAGGTGGGAATGTTTGGTGGAGCCGGCGTAGGTAAGACGGTTATTATTCAGGAATTTATTAATAATATTGCCAGAGAACATGGGGGCTACTCGGTTTTTGCCGGAGTAGGAGAGAGAACTCGGGAAGGCAACGATCTTTATCATGAAATGAAAGACGGAGGAGTTTTGGACAAGGTGGCCATGACCTTTGGCCAAATGAATGAGCCTCCGGGAAATCGGGCTCGGGTAGCTTTAAGCGGTTTGTCTATTGCGGAATACTTCCGAGATGAACAAAATCAAGATGTCCTTTTCTTTATTGATAATATTTTTAGGTTTACCCAGGCCGGGGCAGAGGTTTCCACTCTTTTGGGAAGGATGCCTTCCGCGGTAGGCTATCAGCCCACCTTGGCTTCGGAAATGGGAGAATTGCAAGAAAGGATCACTTCCACCAACAAGGGCTCTATTACTTCTATTCAGGCGGTTTATGTCCCGGCGGACGATTTAACCGATCCGGCTCCGGCAACCACTTTCGGACATTTGGATTCCACAGTGGTGTTGGCCAGAAGTTTGTCTGAATTGGGTATTTATCCGGCGGTGGATCCTCTGGATTCTTCTTCAGTTATCTTAGACCCTAAAATTGTGGGAGAGAGACATTATCGGGTCGCCCGGGAAGTACAAAGAGTTTTACAGAAATATAAGGACTTGCAAGATATTATCAATATTTTGGGAATGGAAGAGTTGTCTGACGAGGATAAATTAACTGTAGCCAGGGCTAGAAAAATTCAGAGATTTTTATCTCAACCTTTTCATGTAGCAGAAAGTTTTACCGGCCAAGAAGGTAAATATGTCCGAATTGAGGATACTATTAAAGGATTTGAAGAAATTTTGGAAGGAAAACACGATGACAAGGGAGAAAATGATTTTTACATGAAAGGAAGCATTGAAGAAGTGTCTACGAATAACTAATCCGCTACAAATTTACGAATTCCGACTTTCACGCGATTTGTTTTTGTTGCCGGTTTTAGATATTAAAGTTTGGTTACATTTTAAAAATATATTAATTTATCTTTTATTGTATTTAACCCAGATTCGTAAATTCGTAAAAAATTCGTAATTTGTAAAAATGTAATTTATTATAATATTTTAGTTTTTTTATGGCCGTAGAGCTTTGCTCGCTATAAATAAATTAAAATATACCTTACTTTTTTGAAAAAGGTTAAAAACTTTTTTCTGAAAAAAGTTTTTAAAGTGGTATGTTTGACAGCGATAAAATAATCAAGTTTGAAATAGTGACTCCGGAAAGGGTGGTTTTGAAACGGAATATCCAGCAAGTAACCGTTCCCACCCGGGAAGGAGAGATAACCGTGCTTCCCAAGCACGTGCCCTTGGTTTCTATTTTAAAACCGGGAGTTTTGGAATTGACTGATGAAAATAATAAAGGTGAAGTAATCTCGGTTTCCGGAGGATTTATTGAAGTATTGAGAAATAAGGTAATAATTTTAGCAGATACCGCGGAGAGAGCCAGGGAAATTGATCTGGAAAGAGCCGAGGAGGCCCGAAAAGCGGCGGAGAAGAGTGTCGGGGAGATTAAGAGAGAAGACAAGGAAAGGTTTGCCGAAATTTCCACTGCTTTAGCCAAGGAATTAGCTAGAACGAAAGCAGTGAAACGCTGGAGAAGAATGAGAGGGAGGTAGTTTTTGAAAATAAATTTTAAAAGAGCAAACCGGCTCTTTTTTTAATTGATAAGTATTTTTATTTCCACGTGAATCCGCTTATTTTCCGCAATTATCAGCGAATAAAAGAATTTTATATTCTTTTATTATCTCTTGACATTGTTTTTGCAATTGCTAAAATATTATCTTAGCACTTCAACATCAAGAGTGCTAATTTATGAGTAAAATAAATTTTTGGTTATTAGTGTATTATTTTTTATATTTGTGCAATTTGTGATCGGATTTGTGTATTTGTAATTGAATATTATTAATCTTAGTCACCGCCTAGTTTTCAATAAAAAAGTAGGCGGGTGGCTCGATATAAAAATATGAAAGTAAAACCAATGCATGACAATGTGGTAGTGGAGCCTATCACAGAGGAGGAGGCCGGTAAGGCCGGAATTGTTTTGCCTGACACTATGGAAAAAGAAAGGCCGGAAAGAGGCAAGGTGATAGAAGTAGGTCCGGGCAAATTATTAAAAAACGGAGAACGGGGCACTATGAGTGTTAAGCAGGGGGATGAAATTATGTTTAAAAAATATTCCCCGGAAGAAATCAAGGTCGGGGACAAGGATTATTTAATTATTAGCGAAAGCGATATTTTAGCCGTACTTGAGAAATAAACTCCTCAAGTCGCGGAAGCGCGCGAAAAATTAATTTATAATTAATATTTAAAAATATGAGTGGAAAATTAGTTACATTCAATGAAGAAGCCAGAAAATCTTTAAAAAAGGGGGTGGATAAATTGGCCGATGCGGTCAAAGTTACTCTGGGTCCTAAAGGCAGAAACGTGGTTTTAGATAAGGGTTTTGGAGCCCCCACTATTACCAAGGACGGCGTGACTGTGGCCAAGGAAATTGAGCTTAAAGACAAACAGGAAAACATTGGCGCGGAAATGATTAAAGAAGTGGCCACCAAAGCCAATGACAGCGCCGGTGACGGAACCACTACCGCCACGGTTTTGGCCCAGTCTATGATTAGCGAAGGGCTTAAATTGGTTTCTGCCGGAGTTAATCCGATTGAAATTAGAGAAGGAATCGAAAAGAAAGTTTCCCAGGTGGTAGATCATATTAAAAAAAGCAGTAAATCAATTTCCACTCCGGAAGAGATTGCCCAGGTAGCCTCAATCAGCGCTAACGACAAAGAAATCGGCAAGAAAATTGCCGAGGCTATAAATAAAGTGGGTAAAGACGGAGTGGTAACCGTGGAAGAAAGTCAATCCTTTGGAGTTGAAGTAGAAGTAGTGGAAGGAATGCAGTTTGATAAAGGTTATATTTCTCCGCACATGGTAACAGATGTTGAAGCTATGAAAGCGGAATATTCCGATCCTTATATTTTAATCACCGACAAAAAAATCTCCTCAGTCCAAGAGGTTCTGCCTTTACTAGAGAAAGTAAGCGAGGCCGGAAAGAAAGACATGGTGATTATAGCGGATGAAATCGAAGGAGAAGCTTTAGCCACTTTTGTTTTAAATAAACTCAGAGGAACTTTTAATGTTTTGGGAGTCAAAGCTCCCGGTTTCGGAGATAGGAGAAAAGCGATGCTTGAGGATATTGCCATTTTAACCGGAGGCAGAGTAATTTCCGAAGAGGTCGGTTTGAAACTGGAAAACGCCCAGTTAGAAGACCTGGGTCAAGCCAGGAAAGTTTCTTCCACCAAAGATGAAACTACGGTTGTAGAAGGAAAGGGAGAGGAAAATAACATTAAGAAAAGAACCGAGCAAATCAGGAAAGAAATTGAAGCTAGTGATTCTGATTATGATAAGGAGGAATTGCAAAAAAGGTTAGCTAAACTCTCCGGAGGGGTTGGAGTAATTAAAGTCGGAGCAGCTACCGAGACTGAGATGAAAGAGAAAAAAGACAGGGTAGAGGACGCTTTAAATGCTACCAGAGCCGCTCAGGAAGAAGGAATTGTCCCCGGGGGAGGCTTGTCTTTGGCTCAAGCTAACTCTTCTTTTCAAGAATCGGAAGGATCAGATAGCGCCGGAGCTAAAATTGTAGATAAGGCGATTTTATCCCCAATTAGGCAAATCGCTACCAATGCCGGACAAGACGGATCTTTAGTGCTTTATAATTTGATTCGAATGAACAAAGAAAAAACCGGTCAAAATATCGGTTTTAATGCCTTAAGTGATAAATATGAAAATTTGATCGAAGCCGGAATTATTGATCCTACCAAGGTGGTCAGAACCGCCCTGGAGAATGCCGCCAGCGCCGCGATTATGTTTTTAACCATCGAAGCGGTGGTGGGAGAAGACCCGGAAGACAAAGAAGAGGAGAGCGGATCCGGAGGAGGTGGAATGCCCGGCGGAATGGGAGGCGGAATGCCGATGATGTAGAAACTGAATTAAGAATAAAGAATTTAGAATATAGAAAAATCACCGACCACTAAGGTCGGTGATTTTTTTTATTGCATTAAGCTTAAATAGTTATAAGAAATTATTTATTTTATTTGTGTAATTTGTGGCTATATTTGTGAATTTGTAATTGACATTGATTTTTTCCCTTTTTTCTGCTACACTTTAAGAAAGATTAAGAAGTTTTTCCAGCAACAAAAGAGGTGAGATTGTTGTTTTTTTATGGACTTTATTGTGGTAGAATCAAAAAATTAATAATTCGGATTATTCGGATAGACATTCGGATTATTCGGATTTTATTGAAATGTCCGGACATAATAAATGGTCAAAAGTTAAGCGAATAAAAGAAGTTAAAGACG
>CAYRJF010000004.1:0-7444 GCA_964424365.1 uncultured Gammaproteobacteria bacterium
TTTAGTGCTTAGGATTTAGGATTTTATCGCATATGATTTCTTATTTAAACGGAAAAATAATCCACAAGACCAGAAACGCTGTGATCCTGCGGGTAGGCCAAGTGGGTTATAAAGTTTTTTTAAATGAAAAATTTTTTCAGAAATTAAATCTTAATGATGAGGTGGAAGTTTACACTCATACTTATGTCCGGGAAGACGCTTTGGATTTGTATGGCTTTGAAACTTTGGAACAGTTGAGTTTATTTGAAACTTTATTAGCCATCTCCGGGATCGGTCCCAAATCAGCTTTAAGCGCCACTTCCATAGCCGGGGTGGGGGAGTTTCGAGAGTATGTCTCCCGGGGAGATTCCACCCTGCTTCAGCAAGTTTCCGGGATCGGGAAAAAGACTGCGGAGAGAATCGTAATAGAGCTTAGAGATAAGATCGGATTTTTGCCCTCAGGAGAAGAAAAAACAGAGTCAGAAGGACAAGCAGGCTCGGCAGAAAGCATCACCGGAGATGAAATAGACGCCTTAATGGCCTTGGGCTACTCCATGACTCAATCCCGGGACGCCTTAAAAAAGGTGAATCCGGAGGTTAAGGAGAGCGGGCAGAGGATAAAGGAAGCGCTAAGAAACATTGAGTAGTCGGTATTAGATATTGAACATTAGTGCCATCGGGGTTATTTTTAATTAATATATTAATGTCAAATAACAAAGCCCAAATAACAAATCAAATCCAAATAACAAAGTCCCAAGTTTGATTATTGGGATTTTGTCATTTGGATTTGGCATTTGGATTTTAGTATTTGGCATTTTTAGTTTATGAATTTAGCGGAAATAGAAAACAAACAAAAATGGAATACTTTTGTCAAACAAGTTTCCCCCAATCGCTTTAGTCAGTCTTGGGAGTGGGGAGAATTCCAGGAGTCTCGGGGATTTAAGGTAAAAAGACTGGCTCTCCTTAAAGAGAACGATTTTATGGCCGGAGCGAGTTTTGTTGAGCATAAATTGATGTTTGGTTTAAAGTATTGGTATGCGCCCGGCGGGCCGGTTTTTAACCAAGAGATCGGAAAGAAAGAAAAAAAGGAATTTTTTAATTTAATTAAGGCGGAGACCGGGAAAGCGGGAAAAATTATTTTTCTTCGTCTGGAGCCTGAAAAAGAGTTTCCGGAAATCGGTTTTCGTTTAGAGGAAACTTGTGAGAATCAGCCTTCACGCAGTTTGGTTTTGAATTTAACAAGACCTGGGGAGAAAATATTGGCGGAAATGCACCAAAAGACCCGTTATAATATCAGATTGGCTTTGCGAAAAGGAGTGGCGGTTCGCGAAGCCAGCTCAGGGGAGTTTCAAAAGTGGTGGGAGATTATGAGGCAGACCGGAAAAAGAGACGGTTTCCGCATTCATCCGTGCGAGCATTATGAAAAAATGTTAAAATTTCCCCAGCAGGAGACAAGTCAGAAAGACCTGCAAATTAAATTGTATTTGGCTGAATACGAAGGAAAAGTCATAGCCGGGAATATAGTCGCTTTTTTCGGAGACACTGTTACTTATCTTCACGGAGCCTCAACTTATGAAGATAGAAAGCTTATGGCTCCCTATGCCCTGCAGTGGCGTTTACTCGAGAAAGCCCGCTCCCGGGGGTATGGTTATTATGATTTTTACGGCATAAATGAAGAAAAATGGCCGGGGGTAACTCGTTTTAAGAAAGGATTCGGAGGCAGAGAAGTGGATCGTCCCGGAACTTATGATTTAATTTTTAAACAGAGCCTGTATAATGTTTATAAGTTTTTAAGATATATTAGGAGAAAAATCTAAAAATGCAAAAATCAAAGTGCAAAGATCAAAATGACCCCGTAAAGCCTCGCCACGGGGCGGGCAAAGAAAAGGTCAAAATTAATCATTTTTTGTTTTGATTTGTAATTTTGAGTTTTGAGTTTTGAATTTTGAGTTTTATAAAGTTATGGACAAATTTTTAAATATTTTAAAAAAATTAATCCCCAGAAAGATATTTCAAAAAGCCCAGCCGGCTTATCATTTCCTGCTTAATTGGCTGGCTGCTTTGGTGTATAAATATCCCAGTGAAAAAATGATTGTGGTGGGAGTTACCGGAACCACCGGAAAGACTACCAGCGTATATATGACCGCTCAGGTTTTGGAAAACGCCGGTTATAAGGTTGGCTATACCTCCACCGCTCTTTTCAGCGATGGAGAGAAGCTCTGGTTAAATGATAAAAAAATGACCATGGTAGGACGTTTTTTTACCCAGAAAATTCTATCTCAAATGATGAAAAACGGCTGTCAGTATGCCATAGTAGAAACCACCTCGGAAGGGATACGTCAATACAGGCATCGTTTTATTAATTATGATATTTTGGTTTTTACCGGGCTTTACCCCGAACATATTGAGTCGCACGGCAGTTTTGAGAATTATAAACAGGCCAAAGGTGAGCTTTTTGCTCATTTAAAGAAGGGTAAAACCAAATATACAGATGATGAAAAAAAGACTCAGAAGGTAGACAAAAATATCAAAAAAATAGATTTAAATCGGGTAAAAAAGACCATTATAGCCAATGGAGATGATGATGAAGTTAATTATTTTCTGGATTTTTGGGCGGAGAGAAAAATAATTTATACTCAAGCGGAGGATTATGAAACAGAACGGGAAGATTTAGACAAAATTTTTTCTTATGATGATATTCAGGTGGACAAAAAGGGTGTAAAGTTTAATTGGGAAAATAAGCCTGTCAAGCTACAGCTTTTAGGGAAACATAATGCCCAAAATTCTGTAACCGCGGCTACGGTTGCTTCTTCCCAGGATATAGAAAAAGAAATAATTATTAAGGGCTTAGAAAGTATTAAATCTATAGCCGGAAAAATGGAGAGGATTGAGGAGGGTCAAAATTTCACCGTAATTGTGGATTATGCTTTTGAGCCCCGGGCCATGGAAAATCTCTATACCACCTTAGAAAGTTTGGATTACAATAATTTGATTCAGGTCCTGGGGGCCGCCGGAGGGGGGAGAGACACGGAGAAAAGACCGAAATTGGGTAAAATGGCCGGGGAAAAGGCCGAGAAAGTAATTGTGACCAATGAAGATCCCTACGACGAGGACCCGGAAACCATTATTGCCCAGGTAGCAAGCGGGGCCGAGTATGCCGGCAAGAGAGAAGGAAAAGATTTGTTTAAAATTACAGATCGTCGGGAAGCAATCCGCAAGGCCTTGGAACTGGCTCGAGAAAATGATATAGTTTTAATAACCGGCAAGGGTTGTGAGCAAGCGATTTGCCTGGCCGGCGGGGAAAAAAAGAAATGGGATGATCGGGAAGTGGTTCGGGAGGAACTGCGTCATCCGAATACTTCGAATGAACGTCCGAATGATCCGAATTAACAATCCGAATACTTTATATATAGTTCGTAAATTTGTAATCGATTCGTAATCCGTAAACTGTGGATAAGTTCAAAATTTTTTATTTAACATAAAAATTTTAGCCAAAATTAAGATAAATATTATTTTTTTAGACAAAGACTCTAAAATATTGACAGATTAAAAAAATATTGCTAGTATAGAAAATTATTTAGTGTTTGCTGATTTTTAAAAAAATTAGCAAACACTGAAAAATTATTTTTTTGATTTATTAAAATTGAGAAAATAATTTTTCTCTAATAATAATCAAAATTTTCATTTTGGCTGACTTTATCAGCAGAATGAATTTAACAGATTCGGTAAAATCTGGAAGTGACTCGTGGATAATCATAAATTTTTTAACTAATTTTAGGGTGGATAATTTAATTACCTAAATTATTATTACTCCCCATATAACTCAAAACCAGACAGGTAGGTATTTGAGATTTTTTTTGTTTTATTTAATAAAGAAAAGATTTTTCTTTATTAAATCTTAAATTACCCTAAAAATTTTATTTTATGGCTACACAAAAAAAGAGCGCTACTTCTTCTGTCTCTCCCAAGATCGAGGACAGAAAATTTTTTACAGACTTTGTGCAAGCGGTTCCCATGCCGGATTTAATTGAAGTGCAAAAGAACTCTTATGATTGGTTTTTAAGGGAGGGGCTAGGCGAACTTTTTGATGAAATTTCCCCGATTACCGACTTTATTGGCCGGGATTTAGAACTCAACTTTAAAGATTATTATTTGGATGAGCCCAAGTTTGATGAAGAGGAGAGTCGGAAGAAAAACATTACTTATGAAGCCCCTTTGCGAGTCAAGGTGGAACTTAACAACAAAAGGGATAAGTCCAAGGAAGAACAAGAAGTTTTTTTGGGCGACTTTCCTTTAATGACTAAAAACGGAACTTTTATTATTAACGGAATTGAAAGAGTGGTTATCTCCCAGTTGATTAGAAGCTCGGGAGTTATTTTTAATTCCAATTATATTAAAGGCAAGAAATATTACGGAGCCAAGGTAATTCCCAACCGGGGAGCTTGGTTGGAGATAGAGACAGATGTGAACAAGGTTATTTGGGTAAGGATTGATCGAAAAAGAAAAATTGCCATTACTTCTCTTATGCGAGCTTTTGGTTATGAAAGCGAGGAAGAAATAAAAAAAATGTTTGAGGATATTGATTATTTAAGTGAAGATGCCCGAAAAAACGGAGAAGTCAGCCATATAGAAGCTACTTTAAAAAAGGACGCGGCTAAGAATGAGGCCGAGGGTTTGAAGGAAGTATATAGAAAGATCAGGCCGGGAGATTTTGCCGCCACTGACAACGCCCGTCAGTTGATTCACTCTATGTTTTTTCGTTTTGATCGCTATGACTTTGGGAGCGTGGGTAGGTATAAATTAAACCGAAGATTCGGAACAGACCTTCCCAACACCAAGGAAAATCGCATTTTAAGGCGGGAAGATTTAGTTAATATAATCAGAGAAATTATTCGATTGAATATTACCGGAGAACCGGAAGATGATATTGATCACCTGGGAAATCGACGGGTCCGGGCGATTGGAGAATTAATTCAAAATCGTTTTAGAGTCGGCTTGGCTCGGATGCAGAGAATTGTGAAAGATAGAATGAGTACGGGTGATTTCGGGGCCTTGACTCCGAATAAATTAATCAATGCCCGTCCGGTAATCAGCGTGGTCCGGGAGTTTTTTATGTCCTCTCAACTTTCCCAGTTTATGGATCAGACAAACCCCTTGGCTGAGTTGGAACACAAAAGACGTTTGTCCGCCATGGGCCCCGGAGGTTTAACTCGGGAAAGAGCCGGTTTTGAAGTTCGGGATGTACATACTACTCACTACGGCCGGATTTGTCCGATTGCCACCCCGGAGGGACCGAATATCGGTTTAGTAGGACACTTGGCCAGTTTCGCTCGGATCAATAGTTACGGCTTTATTCAAAGTCCTTATCGCAAGGTTCTGCATGATTTAAAAATAGATGATTCTGATTTAGAAGGGATGATTCTTCGGGAGGACGTTAAGGAAGTTAAAAAGTTAGATGAAGTAGCCGGAGAGATTTTACTGGAAGATGTCCCGGATAACAAAAAAGGAAAAATATTGGCCAAAGCCGGAAAAAAATTGGACAAGAAAACCATTAAACTTTTTAAAGATAAAATCGACTCCCGGGTTTTAATACCGGTCAAACCCCGGGTAACCAAGGAACTGGTGCTTTTAGACGCTTTTGAAGAAGAAAAATATGTAACCGCTTCTTCCAACATCCCTATAGATAATGAGGGAAATTTTTTAGTGGAATATAACGAAGTTAGAAAATACGGCCAACCTACCACCCTGGAAGTAACCAAAATTGATTACGTGGGCGTAGCTGCCAATCAGATTGTTTCTATCGCCACTTCCTTGATTCCGTTTATGGAACATGATGATGGACAAAGAACTCTAATGGGTACAAACATGCAGAGACAGGCCGTGCCTTTGATTATAAACGATTCTCCCATAGTGGGAACCGGAGTGGAAAAAGTAGCCGCTTTTGATTCCGGGCATATTATTACGGCCGAGGAAGCAGGTGAAATTGTTAAGGTGGATGCTTCGGAAATTTCTATTAAAAGCTCTCAAGGAGAGGTGGTTAATCATCAGCTTTCCAAGTTTAGGCGCTCTAATTCTTCCACTTGCATCAATCAACACCCCATTGTCCAGTTGGGAGAAAAAGTAAAAAAGGGCCAGCCTTTAACCGACGGGCCGTGTATTGATAAAGGGGAGCTGGCTTTGGGTAAGAATGTTTTGGTAGGATTTATGACTTGGGAAGGGTTTAATTATGAGGATGCGGTGATTATTTCCGACAGATTAGTAAAAGATGATGTCTATTCTTCTATTCACATTGAAGATTATACTGTGGATGTTCGGGACACTAAATTGGGCTCGGAAGAGGTGACTAATGATATACCCAATATCAGTGAGGAAAAATTAAAAAATTTGGATGAAGAAGGTATAGTTCGAATTGGAGCCGAAGTTTCTTCCGGAGATATTTTGGTAGGTAAAATTACTCCCAAAGGTGAGACTGAGCTATCTTCCGAAGAAAAACTTCTGCGAGCGATTTTCGGAGAAAAAGCCAAGGATGTTCGAGACTCTTCTCTTTATTTAGAGCACGGCGAACACGGTAAAGTGGTGGATATTAAAATATTTTCCCGGGAAAACGGAGACAAGCTTTCGGCCGGGGTTTTGAAATCAATCCAAGTATCCGTAGCTAACTTGAGAAAAATTCAAGTAGGAGACAAAATGGCGGGACGACATGGTAATAAGGGTTGTATTTCCAAGATTGTTCCTCAGGAAGATATGCCTTATCTGGAAGACGGCACTCCTCTGGATATTATTTTATCCCCCTTGGGTGTAATTTCCCGTATGAATTTAGGCCAAATTTTGGAAACTCATTTAGGTTTTGCCGCTCAGAGACTGGGTTATAAAGCGGCCACTCCGGTTTTAAAGGGGATTACAGAAGAACAGATTAAAGAGGAATTAAATAAAGCCGGTTTGCCCGAAGACGGAAAAGCAAAGCTTTATGACGGTAAAACCGGACGCTCTTATGATAATCGAGTGGTAGTGGGGTATAAATATATGTTGAAATTAAATCATATGGTTGAAGATAAGATGCACCAAAGATCAATCGGACCCTACTCCTTAATTACTCAACAGCCCTTGGGCGGAAAAGCTCAATTCGGAGGTCAGAGATTTGGAGAGATGGAAGTTTGGGCTTTGGAAGGATATGGAGCTTCCCACACCCTGCAGGAAATTTTAACCATTAAATCCGATGATGTTCCGGGAAGAAGCAGCGCTTACGAGTCTATTATTAAAGGAGAGGAAATTACCAAATTAAATGTTCCGGAATCATTTAATGTTTTGACCCGGGAAATCAAAGGTTTAGGTCTGGGAATAGAGCTTCTAAAAGGGGGAAAGACTGCTCGGCCCGCTCAAGAAACTACCGGAAATTCCCAAACCAACTCTGATGAAAATAGTAAAGGAGAGGAAAAAAAAGATTCTTCGGCAGGCTCGGAACAGG
>CAYRJF010000004.1:7544-11789 GCA_964424365.1 uncultured Gammaproteobacteria bacterium
GTAAATGGTAAATCGCCGCCTTTCGGGCGATTATCCGTAGGGTGATAAATCGTGAATGGTAAACGGTGTGGAAATTGGGTTAGAAATTGGAAATTAAACCCCTACTTAATCTCCCCCTTGTTTCTTTAATAGCATTCAGGACAGGCAAGGAGGGAGAAAATAGAGGAGGTTCAACTTATTTTACTTATTTCAGTTTTTATACTTTTTCAATCGCATTACCACATCACTCCTATTGTCAATTCGCAGTATTCGCATTATATAGTCAACTTGTAATTCTTAATTTGTAATTAATAATATATTTTTATGTTAAGTCCTATTAAAACCACTGACTTTGATGCTATAAAATTAACTTTATCTTCTCCGGATGAAATTTTATCTTGGTCTCACGGAGAAGTTACAAAGTCAGAAACTATTAATTACCGGACTCAAAAATCGGAAAAAGACGGTTTATTTTGCGAGAAAATTTTTGGCCCTACTAAGGACTGGCAGTGTTATTGCGGAAAATATAAAAAAATTCGATATAAGGGCATTGTCTGTGATAAATGCGGAGTAGAAGTTACTCGCAGTATTGTGCGTCGGGAAAGAATGGGTCATATAGAGCTCCAGACGCCTTGTTCTCATATTTGGTTTTTAAGAGGGCTGTCCTCTAAAATCGGTTTGATTTTAAATTTAGGCATGCATTCCTTGGAAAGGGTAATTTATTTTGCCAGTTTTATTGTAACTGAAGTGGATGAAGAATTGAAAAAAGACACTTTAGAGCAAATTCAAAATGAATACAAGGAAAAGCGTAAATCCATAACTCGGGATTATAATAAAAAAATCAAAGCGGCTCGCGAGGATAAAGAAAGCAATAAAGATCAAATTCAAAAGAAAGTGGACGAATTGGGCGAGGAAAAACAGGAAAAACTGGATAATCTTCAAGAAACTTTTAACGAATCAATCAAGGAACTTAAGGATTTGAAGCCACTATTAATTATTTCCGAAGACGCTTATCAAGATTTAAGCCTTAAATACGGGCATATTTTTGAAGCCGGAATCGGGGCAGAGGCAATTAGAAAGATAATGGAGAAAATTGATTTAGAAGAAGTGATTAAAGACTTGGAGGCCAACCTGGAAAAAGCCACTGACGCCAAAAAAGAGAAGATGCTTAAAAGATTGAGATTGTTTAAAAGTTTAGAAGCTAATAATATTCGCCCGGAATGGATGATTATGACCAATGTGCCGGTAATACCTCCGGATCTGAGGCCCATGGTGGCTTTAGACGGGGGTCGTTTTGCCGCCAGTGATTTGAATGATTTGTATCGCCGGGTTATCAACAGAAATAATCGTTTAAAACAGTTAATTGAACTCAACGCGCCGGAAGTAATTTGCCGAAATGAAAAGAGGATGCTTCAGGAGGCGGTCGACGCTTTGATTGATAATTCTTCTCGGCAAAGCAAGACCGTAACCGCTTCCACAGGTCAAAAAAGGCAATTAAAATCTCTGGCTGATTCTTTAAAGGGAAAACAAGGACGTTTCCGGCAGAATTTGTTGGGAAAAAGAACCGATTATTCGGGACGAAGCGTAATTGTGGTAAATCCCAAGTTGAACTTGGATCAATGCGGACTGCCCAAAACTATGGCTTTGGAGCTTTTTAAACCCTTTGTAATCAGCCGTTTAATTAGCCAGGAAATTGTTCATAATGTAAAAAGCGCTTCTCGTTTCATTGAAACCGGGGCCGATGTGGTTTGGGATATTTTAGAGGAGGTTGTTCGTGAGTCTTTTGTTCTCTTAAACCGGGCTCCCACCCTGCACAGACTGGGTATCCAGGCCTTTAAACCCACTTTGATTGAAGGTAAATCTATTCAGATTCACCCCTTGGTTTGCCCGGCTTTTAATGCCGACTTTGACGGAGATCAAATGGCTGTCCACGTACCCTTAACCAAAGAAGCGATGGAAGAAGCTAAAAACATTATTCTTTCCAAGCATAACTTATTAAAACCGGCTACCGGAGATCCGGTGGTAGCGCCGAACCAGGATATTGTTTGGGGAGTTTATTATATTACCCGAATGGAAGAAACAGACGCGGAAGATAAGGATTTACGAGCTTTTTCCGATTATAATGAAATTCATTTTGCTTACGAGCACAATATTATCAGTTTGCACGAACCTATCCGGATAAAACAAGAGAGCGGAGAATTGATTAAAACTACAGCCGGACGAGTGATTTTTAATGAAATTTTGCCGGAAAAATTGCGTTTTATTAATCGAATTATTAAAAAAGGAGATTTGAAGGCCTTGATTCGGGACTGTCTTCGTTTATATGAAGAAGAGGAAACAGTTGAATTTATCGACAAGTTAAAAAATAAAGCTTTTGATATTATCACGGAAAGTGGCTTGTCTTTTGGTATGGGAGACCTTCCCAATTTTGAGGAAAGGGACAAAATGATTAAAGAATCCGAGCAAACCGTAGAAGAAGTAGAAGATCAATTCGAAGAAGGGCTTTTAACCGGAAGCGAGCGGTCTAATAAAATTGTGGAAGTTTGGAGCAATACCAAGGAAAAAATTACAGATGTCTGTCAAGCCGGTTTAACTTCGGATAATCCGGTTTATTCCATGGTTGATTCCGGAGCCAGAGGAAGTTGGGCTCAGTTAACTCAGATTATCGGAATGAAAGGTCTGGTAATTTCTCCTTCCGGAGATGTTATTGAGTTGCCGGTTAAGGGTAATTTTAAAAAAGGTTTCGGGGTTCTGGAATATTTTATTTCCACCCATGGTGTTCGTAAAGGTTTGTCCGATACCGCCTTGCGGACCGCCAATGCCGGATATTTAACTCGAAGGTTGGTTGATGTGGCCCAAGATGTAATTGTGGAAGAAGAGGACTGCGGAGACAGCGAGGGTATTGTTTTAACCAAACAAGGAAGCGAGGAAGTGGGAGAAGATTTTTATAAGAGAATTACGGGACGTTATCTGGCTGATGATCTTAAGAACACCAAAGGAAAGGTTCTGGCCAAAAAAGGCGAAATAATTTCTATTAATTTAATGGAGGAGTTTAAAGAAAAAGGAGAAGAAATTGAAGAAGCCTGCATTAGAACGGTTTTGAATTGTAAATTGAACAAAGGGGTTTGCGCCAAGTGTTACGGATATGATTTGGGTAGCAATAAGTCCGTGGAATTGGGTACCCCGGTAGGTATTGTGGCCGCTCAATCAATCGGAGAACCGGGCACTCAATTAACTATGAGAACTTTCCACACCGGTGGTGTGGCCGGCGGTGAGGATATTACCCAAGGTCTTCCCAGGGTGGAAGAAGTTTTTGAAGCCAAGCCGCCCAAGAAAAAAGCGCTTTTAGCCGATGTGGACGGAAAAGTAAAAATAGAGCTGGGTAAAAAGATAATTAGGGACGAGAAGGGCAAGGAAGTGGAAGTGGACAACCCTCAATCCAAGATTTTGAAAATATACTACAAAGGAGTTGAATCCGAAAAATTTAATTTTAAAGATTTGATAGAAAAAACCAAGCTTAAAGAAGGGGAGGGCAAGGTAAAAGATTCTGATTTGAAAGTTTTGGTCAAAGACGGAGCTAAGGTTAAAAAAGGAACCGAGCTTTTTAAGGTGGGGAAAAATTCAGTTAAGGCCAAGAAAGAAGGAAAGGCGGAAGTAAAGGAGAGTTTTGTTAAAGTGGTCAGTGAGGCGGAAAAATTGGAGGAAATTACGGTTTCCAAGGGCACGGGTATTTTAGTTGCAGATGGAGATAAAATTGAGAGGGGACAAAAATTAACTGAAGGAAGTTTTGACCTCCATCAGTTATATAGGTTAAGAAACAAGCTGGAGGTGCAAAGATATATTTTAAGGGAAATTCAATATGTTTACTCCTCTCAGGGCCAGCCATTAAATGATAAGCACGTGGAAATTATTGCCAGACAAATGTTTTCCCGTTTCTTGATTACTGAATCCGGTGAAACCGATCTTTTGCCCGGAGACGTGGTAGAGAAAAGCGTTTTAGACAGAGCTAATCAAAAAGTTAAAAATAAGGCCAAGGCAAATCCTTTGCTTTCCGGAATTACTAAAGCTTCTTTAACCACAGATAGCTTTTTGTCCTCGGCTTCTTTCCAAGAAACCGCCCGAGTTTTAGTGGAAGCGGCTATCAACGGTAAGGTTGATTATTTGGAAGGTCTTAAGGAAAACGTCATAATCGGTTGCTTGATTCCCGCCGGCACCGGATATAATACCAGAAGAAAGAGAGTGGAATATGATAAGTAAGGGTGAAGG
>CAYRJF010000004.1:11889-13505 GCA_964424365.1 uncultured Gammaproteobacteria bacterium
CGGGGTGTTTTTTTATTTTTGGATTTTGTGCTTGATTTGTCATTAGGGCTTCGGGTTTTGTGCTTGTTTGAGGTTATTGAGATTTATTTTTATTTGTGTTATTTGTGACGTAATTTGTATATTTGTAATTGGGTTGTAAAAATGTTAAAATATTAACATAAAATTAATTCGCATTTTATGACCAAAAAACATCATTTTATTTTTTTGACTTGCTTGATTCTACTGGCAAGTTCTTTGGTTATTTTTTGGGCCGGAAAAGCTTTTTCCGCCAACAATTTTAAAGTTTGCAAGGAAGGGGACTGCGCTTTTGAAACTATTGAAGAGGCTTTGGAGCTGGCCCAAAAAGGGGATACAATTATTTTGGGTCCGGGAGAATACAAGGAAGATATTAAAATTGAGAAAAATCTTACTATCAGAGCCGAGGGTAAAAACAACGAGGTGTTGGGGAATATCGGTTTTTCCGCTCCTTCTGTAACTATTCCCAAAAGAACCGCTATTCATGTTTCCGAGGTTAAAGGTATGTCGGAAAAAGATTACCCCCAGGCCGCGAGAGACAAGTCGGGAAGAGGCGGGGTGGCTAAGAAAGATAGCCAGCCTCAAACTTTGGCGCGAGCCGGTTCCGAGCCTTCTTCTATTTCCACCCCCCTGTTTGACGTTAATATCCAGTCAAAGCTAGAGGGTAAATCCAGTCAAGAAATTCTGGTTACTTTAGTAATATTTTTCGTAATAATTTTGACTATTTTAGGTTATCTGGTTTTCGGATTTATTGTTAGGCATCATGCTAAGAACAAAAAAGAAGAAGACCTCTTGAATTAGTTTTACTTAAACTAATAAAAATATATGAAAAAAAGTTTATTTTCCCAAAAAATTTTATTATTAAGCTTGAGTTTGTTTTTGGTTTCCGGTTTTTTATTTTTCAACGCTTATGCTCAAGCTCAAAATAATAAGGATTTCCAAACTGAAGGAAAGGCGCTTGTTTCCCGGGTGGCTCCGGGGGAAACCTTGCCCATTCAAGTAAAACTGATGAATTTTGGAGACGGAGAGAAGGTTGATGTTACTATTAATTATAAGATTTTGAATCCTTTGGGGAAGTTGGTTATTCATGAAAAAGAAACCGTGGCCGTGCAGACAACAGCTAGTTATATTAGAGATATTAAGATTCCGGAACATTTTTCCGAGGGTAAATATACCTCGGTCACGGAAATAGAGTATAATGGACAGAAAGTCCCGGCCACCTCTCAATTTCAATTTTCAATCGAAAAAAAGGTCCTCGGCATTTTTCTTAGCCGATTCATAGTTTATGTAATTATTGGGATAGTTTTGGCCGTGATTTTAATTTTGGTGGGAAGATTTATTCGGCGACGGCGAAGAAGCAGATTTGAAGCCCATGATTACTCTAAGATTAAAAAAGAAGAAAGAGTGTTTTATGAACTTATTGGAGATATGATTATGCAGATGAGATATCAAAAGGGGAGAAGAGCAATAGAGCTTGCTCAGAAAGTTGAGGGCTTGGTGGTGGAAGATGGAACCGGAAAGGTTTTGGATATAAACAAAGATCCGGCGGAAATAGTAACTCTTTTAATGATTTATTATAAAAAAGAATTCGGTAAAAAAGC
>CAYRJF010000004.1:13605-15446 GCA_964424365.1 uncultured Gammaproteobacteria bacterium
ATTTTAATTGTAGACAATGACAAAAATATTACCCAAACCATAGAAGCCACTTTGAACACAAATAAAAATTATAAGACCAAGATAGTGATGGACGGAAAAAAGGCCTTGGAAGATATGCGGGAAAATGACTATGATTTAATCCTACTAGATTTAATGATGCCGGAAGTGAGTGGAATTGATGTTTGCAAAAAAATGGTTAAAGATGAAAAATTAAGCAAAGTCCCCGTAATTATAATTTCCGCCCTGCCGGTTAGTTCTCCCTCTTTTCAGAATTCCCAAGCCAAATTTAATGAGCTTGTTGTGGTTAAGGATGTCTTGGAAAAACCTTTTGAAATTAAAGATCTTCTGGATAAAGTGAAAAAAATTCTTAAGGAATAAATTAAAAAAATGATTTTTTCCCGGGAAGATTTAACTCAAAAATATAAAATTCTTCAGTTGGTTTCTTTATTTTTATTGATTTTAATCGGTGTTTTGATTGTCCTTCTTTGGTTTTCTTATTTTAGTCTCGCTTCCAGTTTTGATTTAGGAAGTGTATTTTTTAAATCTTTATATTTTATTTTGGTTGCTTCTTCTGTTTTTATAGTTTTAAAGGTAGATATTAAAGTTTTAACTTTGGGGTGGTTTTTACTTGTTTACGCTTTTTTGATTAATCTTTTAACTTCCTTGACTAATCCTCCGGCTCTTTGGGGGGTGTATATCGTAGGTGAGATGACGACCTTGTCTCTTTTGTTGGTTATTATCGGGGCGTATTTGGCAATTAAGCGATACAAAAAAAGCGAGGATAAAATCAGAAAAAGCGAGCAAAAATATAGGTTGATATTCAATTCTTCCCCGGAGGTAATTGTTCTTTTAGATAGGAAAGGAAATTTCGTAACCGCCAATCAAAGATTTGAGGACTGGCTTGGTTATAAGGTAAAAGATTTTCAAGGAAAAAATATTAAGAAATTTAGTTTTTTAACCCCAGGAAGCAAGAAAAAGGCTTTAAGAAAGTTCAGTAGCCGGCTTAAGGGCGAGTCTATAACTGCGTATGAAATTGAATTTACTCGCCGGGGAGGCAAGAAGCTTTTCGGCAGGTTGTCCGCCTCAGTAATAAAGAATAAAAAAGGCAAGATTGTGGGGGATTTAGTGATGGTTAGCGATATCACCAGACGTAAAAAAGCGGAAGAAAAGGTGAAAGACTTGAAAGAACTGGACAGGATTAAGGATGAATTTTTAAACGTAGCCGCTCATGAGTTTAAAAGCCCCTTGGCTTCTATTATAGGTATGGGGCAAATTTTAGAGCAAGGTGAAGAGAGTTTGTCCGAGGAACAAAAGGGTTACCTAAAGGTGATTGTAAAAGAATCTCTGCGGCTTAATTGGGTGGTAAAGCAAATTTTAACCGTAACCAGATTGGAAACCGACAAGGCGGTTATAAAAAAAGAGGTTTTTGATTTAGGAGGATTAATCAAGTCCTTGGAGGGCAGTCTTGAGACTTTGGCCAAGAAAAATAAATCAAAAATTAAAATTATTGAAGAAAATGATAATTTGGAAGTTACCGGGGATAAATCTCGTATTTCCGGAGTTATGTATAATTTAGTGGAAAATGCGGTTAAATACGGCAAAGAAGGGCAAACCATTACAATTAGGGTGGTTCGTGAGGCCGGGAAAGCCAAAGTAGAGGTTGTAGATGAGGGCGGGGGTATTCCGCAAGAACTTCAGGATAAGATTTTTGTCAAATTCGGTCAACTGGAAAATTATCTTCGCCGGGCCCATGAGGGAATCGGTCTGGGCTTGTATATTTGTAAAATTGTGATTAAAAAAATGGGCGGGCAAATCGGTTTTAAAAACAATAAAAAACAAGG
>CAYRJF010000004.1:15546-18240 GCA_964424365.1 uncultured Gammaproteobacteria bacterium
TTTTAACTTTTTCTCCCCGGTATAGATTTTATAAGCGTCTTCCACAGAGTAGTCATACAAAGAAACCGCGGAAATAGCGTTGGCCATGCGGATGGATTCTTCCAGGGGCCTTTGATAGATATTTCTGCCGGTAGCGTTTCCTTGAGCTCCGGAGATTTTGATTTGGTCAGACAAAAGCTTTAAGTATTTTTTGGGAGATTTTTTGGATCCACCCACGCAAATTACTTTGGTTCTGCCCGCGGCTGTGGTGACTTCCCGAAATTGTTTAGCAACTTCATTCTGACCGGGAAGGTCATAAGGGTAGTGTATTTTTACAAAATCGGTTCCCAAAGTCAGACCGACTCCGGCGCCTCCGGCTAAAAGATGAATATCGTTTTTTTCATCCCTGTCCTTAACCGCTTTTCCGCGCGGGTACATCCAGATAACCGAGATCAATCCCTGTCTATGAGCTTTGTAAATTATACGAGCGGCTTGACCGAACATATCCGCCTCAAAAGAGCTTCCGATATAAACAGTATATCCCACCCCGACAATGTTAAGTCCGGATTTTTCCTTAAAATCATTAATTAGTCTCATAGGTAGCCAGCGATTACTAAAGGGGTCCTGAAACCTTTCCGTCATCAAGTTGGTTTTGGAATTAATTTTGATGATATAGGGAATATTGGGATAGTCCCGACCATAACGAGAGATAAGGCCGATTTGGGTTGCAAAAGCCCCAATATGAGCCTGGCTGGCTATTTTAAAATAATGTTCCGGGTCAGCTACTTCAGCCGGAATATTTTTGCCCACAAAGTCATTGTTTAGGTGTTCCACTTTTTGATCACCGGCAAACATCATCATTCTGCCTGTTCCTCGGGTGGCGATTTCATAGTTTTTCTCATAGGTTTTCTGTTTATTTTTGGGAACCGTTAAAGGAGTATTGATTTTTAAAGCCATATAATTTTATTATTTTTAAAAATTAAGAAATATGTTAAACTGTTAAAGTAAATTGTAAATTGCCTTTGTTATTTATTATAGCATAAATTAAAATATAGAAAAATATGGCTTCAAAATACAAACCCGTAGTCTTAGTGGTTTTGGACGGCTGGGGGGAGTGGCAAACCAAAAAGGGAAATCCGGTTTTCAAGTCAAAGCTTCCCGTTTATGACAAGCTAAACCAATATTATCCCAAGACTCTCCTCCAAGCTTCCGGAATGGCCGTGGGGCTTCCCTGGGGTGTTATGGGAAATTCCGAAGTGGGACACCAAACCATGGGTTGTGGTCAGATTATTTATCAATTTTTACCCACCATTAATGCCGCTATAGGTAATGGATCTTTTTTTTCCAATCAAGCTTTATTGGATACGGCCAAGTTTGTGAAAAAGAATAATTCCAAGTTGCATTTTTTGGGTTTGGTCAGCGACGGGGGCGTGCATTCCAATATGGATCATTTGATCGCTCTGCTTTCTTTTGCCAAGCAACAAGAAATAGAAGAAGTTTATATACATGCCATTACAGACGGACGCGATACCGACCCCAAGAGCGCTTTAAATTATTTAACCTCTCTTAAGCAAAGCATAGAAGAGGTTGGGGTCGGGGAAATTGCCACCTTGTCCGGGAGGTATTATACTATGGACCGAAACAATAATTGGGATAGAATTGAGAAACCTTTTTTGGCTTTTACCGAAGGAAAAGGAATTAAGGAAGAGAATTTTGAAGAGGCGATTAAAACTCAGTACGGGAAAGGGAACACTGACGAGTATCTGGAGCCGATTGTTTTAACCGGAGATAAAGGCAATCCACGCGCTTTAATTGAAGACAAGGATGCGGTGGTTTGTTTTAATTTTCGCAAAGATCGTTCTCGGCAAATTGCCCGTGCCTTTAGTGTTAAGGATTTTTCCGAATTCAAAGAAGCCGAACAGCCCAAAGATGTTAGGTTTGTCGGCTTTAATCAATATGAAGATGATTTACCTATTGAAGCGGTTTTTAAACAACAAGAAATTACAACCAGACTGGGAAAAATACTTTCCGAGAAAAATCTGAAACAATTAAGAATAGCGGAAACCGAGAAATATGCCCATGTAACTTATTTCTTTAACGGAGGTTTTGAGAAACCCTTTGAAGGGGAAGACCGGATTGTAGTTCCTTCCAAAAATGTTTCCAGTTATGCCGAGAAGCCGAAAATGAGCGCTCGGGAAATTACAGACAAACTCCTAGCCCAAATCGATAAAGAAAAGCACAATTTTATTTTAGTTAATTACGCCAACCCGGACATGGTGGGACACACCGGAGATTTCCAAGCCGGGATTAAAGCTTTGGAATTTACAGATAAGTGCCTGGGAGAGTTAATCGAGAAAGTTAAGGAAAAACAAGGGGCTATGATTATAACAGCCGATCACGGCAATGTAGAAGAGATGTTGAATTTATATACCGGAGAGAGGGATACCGAACACTCCACTAACCCGGTTCCTTGTTGGCTCGTAACCCCGGAGAATAAACGGGAAGAATCCAGCTATAAAATAGTTACTGAAGTGGGAGGGATGTTGGTGGATCTAGCCCCCACCGTCCTAGAGCTTCTAGATATCCCCAAACCCGCGGGAATGGTGGGGAGGAGCTTATTGGATACTTTAAAAAAATGAAAAAATCAAAAGTCAAGAATCAAAATGACAAATTAAATGTCAAAATTAATTTTTAAATTTTTCATTGTCATTTTGA
>CAYRJF010000004.1:18340-22498 GCA_964424365.1 uncultured Gammaproteobacteria bacterium
AAAATGACAAATTAAATGTCAAAATTAATTTTTAAATTTTTCATTGTCATTTTGAATTTTAATTTTTATGATTAGGCGTCTTTTTTCTAAAAAAATAGACAGTATTACCATTGCGGCCACTTTAGTGGCTTTTTCTTCTTTAGCCAGCCGCTTCTTGGGTATTTTTAGGGACCGGATTTTAGCCGGAGAGTTCGGGGCGGGCAATATTCTGGATGTTTATTACGCCGCTTTCCGAGTGCCTGATTTCATTTTTAATTTACTCGTTATGGGCGCTTTGTCCGCCGGTTTTATACCCACTTTAACTTGTTTGATCAAAGACTCCAAATGCAGTGAGTTTTTTTCTTTCCGTAAGTCGCCCAATAAGGAGGCCTGGTATTTAGTGAATAATATTCTGAATTTACTGCTGTTAGTTTTAATAGGAATCTCGGTTTTGGGTATTATTTTTGCCCCTCAACTTGTTAAATTAATTGCCCCCGGATTCAGTCCGGAGAAACAGGCCTTAACCGCGGAGTTAACCCGGATAATGTTTCTCTCCCCGATTTTTCTGGGTATCTCCAGTATTTTAGGCGGAATTTTACAGTCTTTCAAAAGATTTTTTGTTTATTCCCTTTCTCCCATAATGTATAATTTGGGAATTATCGCCGGCGCTCTTTATTTGGTTCCTTGGCTGGGAATTTACGGCTTGGCTTGGGGCGTGGCCTTGGGGGCTTTTCTGCATATGATGGTTCAACTTCCTTTGGTTTGGAGATTGGGTTATCGTTATCGCCCGGTTATTAATTTTGCCAGCGGTAATTTGCGTAAAATTGCTCGCTTAATGATCCCGAGGACCATGACTTTGGCGATTTCCCAAATAAATTTATTGGTTATTACTATTTTTGCCTCAACCTTAACCGCGGGATCCTTGGCGGTTTTTAATTTTGCCAACAATTTGCAATCTTTTCCGATCGGAATTTTCGGCATTTCCTTCGCCATTGCCGCTTTTCCCTCTATGTCTCAACTAGCTGGAGAGAAAGGAAAACTTATTTCTAACTTATCAGCTACCGTCCGGAAGGTTTTATTTTTTATGGTTCCGGCTACCGTCCTGCTATTAACTTTAAGAGCCCAGATTGTCCGGGTAATTTTGGGAACCGGACAGTTCGGTTGGACTGATACGGTTTTAACCCTGGAAACTTTAAGTTTCTTTTCTATTAGCTTATTTGCTCAAGCCCTGGTCCCCCTCCTAAATCGCGCTTTTTATGCCCAGCAAACCGCCCGGACCCCGTTTTTTATCGGTTTGTTTGCCGCTTTTGTAAATGTGGTTTCGGTTTGGTATTTTTCTCGGATTATGGGCGTGGCCGGATTAGCTCTGGGTTTTTCTTTAGCCAATATAGTAAATTTTATGTTTCTTTGGCTGGCTTTGCATTTGAAACTGGGGGACCTGGAAGAAGGAAAAGTTTTGGTCTCGGCGGTTAAATTTTCCCTGGCCGCCGTGGCTTGCGGAATTATGGTTCAAGCCAGCAAAATAACCATAGCCCCCTTGGTAAATATGACTAAGTTCTGGGGGGTTTTGACACAAGGGTTAATAGCTGGTATATTGGGTTTTCTGGTTTATTTAGCGGTTTGTTTTGTTTTACGTAGCGAAGAATTAATGAGCATCTGGGGGACTTTTAGCCGGCGTTTGCCCTGGAAAAAAGTGCAGACCGGAGACCAGGGAGAGGCGAGGGGAATTTAAGATAAAGGTCAAAAGTCAAAGTTCAAAACTCAAAATTACAAGTTAAAATTAAAAATTGTATTTGATTTTTGATTTGTCATTTTGATTTTTGAGATTTGATTTTTAAATTATGGACAGCAAGATTCGTAATTTCAGTATAATAGCCCACATTGACCACGGTAAATCCACCTTGGCCGACCGAATGCTTGAGCATACCAAGACTGTGGAAGACAGGAAGATGAAAGATCAGGTTTTGGATCGAATGGATTTGGAAAGGGAGAGGGGAATTACCATAAAATTGCAACCGGTAACTATGAAATACCGGGATTTTATTTTTAATTTAATTGACACACCCGGGCACGTGGATTTTAGTTATGAGGTTTCCCGGAGCCTGGCGGCGGTGGAAAGTGTTTTATTGCTGGTGGACGCCACCCAGGGGATCCAGGCCCAGACTCTGGCTAATTTATATCTGGCCATGGAGCAGGACTTAGTAATTATCCCGGTTATTAATAAAATTGATTTGCCCGCCGCCCAAGTAGAGAGAGTGGAAAAGGAAATTCTGGATTTATTGGGTTGCAAGAAGGAAGAGATATTAAAAACTTCAGCCAAAACCGGTGAAGGAGTTCCGGAGCTTCTGGACGCAGTGATAGAAAAAACCCCGCCTCCTTACAAAAAAGAGGTTGAGAGTTTGCCCTTGAGAGCTTTGATTTTTGACTCCATTTATGACACTTATAAAGGCGTGGTTGCTTATGTTCGGATAGTAGAAGGAAAAATTAAGAGGGGTGAGAAAATTTCTTTAATGGCCACCGAGTCTCAAAGTGAAGCCGGGGAAATCGGTGTTTTTAGCCCTGATTATAAGCCGACTGAGGAACTTCGGGCCGGGGAAATCGGCTATATCAGCACCGGCTTTAAAGAAGTGAGTGATTGTCGAGTAGGTGATACCGTTACTTTAAGCAAGGACAAAGAAAAAGTTAAACCCTTAAAAGGATATAAGGAAGCCAAGCCCATGGTTTTTGCCGGTATTTTCCCCCAAGAAGGGGATGAGCTTAAGAATTTACGCGAGGCCATGGATAGATTAAAGTTAAATGATTCCGCTCTGCTTTATGAAAGTGAACATTCCGAGGCCTTGGGGTTTGGGTTTCGTTGCGGTTTTTTAGGGGTTTTGCATCTAGAGATAATTGTGGAGAGGTTAAAAAGGGAATATGACTTGAATCTAATAGTAACAGTTCCCAGCGTGGCCTATCGGATTCAGAAAAAAAATGGAGAGGAGACAACTATCCGCACCCCGCAAAAAATGCCCGAGCCCGGGGAAACGGAAAAAATTGAAGAGCCCTGGGTAAGCTTGGATATAATCAGTCCGGAAGAATATCTGGGTAAGATTATGGAATTGGTTAAGGAAAAAAGAGGAATTTATAAAAATACCGAATTTATTGAAGGGGGTAGAGTGATTCTTTATTACGAAATGCCCTTAGCTTCAATTTTGACTGATTTTTATGATAAAATAAAAAGTGTCAGCTCCGGATTCGCCTCTATCAATTATGACTACCTGGGCTATCGGGAAGCTGATGTGGTAAAGATGGATATTTTGGTGGCCGAGGAGCCGGAAGAGTCCTTGGCGACCATAGTTTATCGGGATGAAGCTTTTCAGAAGGGCAAAGAAGTAGTGCAAATTCTAAAAGACACCTTACCCCGGCAGATGTTTGTTTTAAAATTACAGGCGGCAGTAGGCGGAAAAGTAGTGGCCGCGGAAAGACTTTCAGCTAAACGCAAGGACGTAACAGCCAAGCTTTACGGAGGAGATGTTTCCCGGAAAAGAAAACTATTAGATAAGCAGAAGAAGGGAAAGAAGAAAATGATGGCTTCCGGCAAGGGAAAAGTGGAAATACCACCGGATACTTTTGTGAAAATTCTCAAGAAATGACAATGCGAATCCGCGAATTTATGCGAATACTGCGAATTGCCAATAGGAGTGATATGGTGATGCGAATAATTAATTTTAATATATTAATATATGGGTAAAATTATTTATAAAGATCTTTCTTTTATAATAAACGGTTTATTTTATAAAGTTCACCAAGAGTTAGGTAAATATAAAAATGAAAAACAATACGCGGATTTGTTTGAAAAATTTTTAAACAAAAACAACCTGAATTATGTTAGAGAATATAGATTTAAAGATAAACAATTTGGAAAAGAAGAAATAAGGTGTGTTTGTGATTTTATAATTGATGATAAAATTGTGTTAGAATTTAAATCCAAGAATTATATTGATAAGGAGGATTACTATCAACTAAAAAGATATTTAACAAGTCTTAATTTACGTTTGGGCGTCTTGGTTAATTTTAGACAAGATAGGTTAGTTCCAAAAAGAGTTTTAAATAGTGCTTATTATAATAATAATTGATTTGACCATATTCGCATTACAATATTATTAACCTTTAGGGAATTCGCGGAATTCGCATTCTAAT
>CAYRJF010000004.1:22598-25617 GCA_964424365.1 uncultured Gammaproteobacteria bacterium
ATTCGCATTACAATATTATTAACCTTTAGGGAATTCGCGGAATTCGCATTCTAATTCGCGCGTATTCGCATTGTATATGAAAATTAAGAAAAAACATTTAAAAAAAGTCGGCTGGTTTATTCTTTCCTTTATTGTGATTTTTAGCATGGTCTTTTGGACCTTGAGTTTTGCCTTCTACTAAAGCAATAATGCGAATCTACGAATCCGCCGGCTGGCGGATGCGAATTCCTCAAATTTTAAAGGTTACATGCGAATATAATTAATTTGTATTATTTTCAATTCGCGCGTATTCGCATTACAATATTATTAACCTTTAGGGAATTCGCGGAATTCGCATTCTAATTCGCGCGTATTCGCATTGTATCTATTATTCGCATTACAATATTATTAACCTTTAGGGAATTCGCGGAATTCGCATTCTAATTCGCGCGTATTCGCATTGTATCTATGGTTCAGGATCAGGAATGGCATCTGTTATCTCGGGCGCCGGAAAGTTTTTTTTCTAAACAACCCGATTATGATCGGTGGCTTTTGCAACTTCTCTATAATCGAGGAATTAAGAAAAAGGAAGAAATAAAAGAATTTTTAGAAGCGGATAAAATTAAAGGCCACGACCCCTTTTTGCTTAAAGATATGGAGAGGGCGGTTGATTTGATTATTAAGCATATTAAAAAGGGGAATAAAATTTTTATTTACGGGGACTATGATGCGGACGGGATTACCTCCACCGCGCTTTTATATGATTTATTTTCCCTTTTCAACTGCGAACCCGGAGTCTATATGCCGGATCGGATCAAAGAGGGCTACGGGCTTAATAAAAAGGCGATTGATAAAATAAAAAAAGAGGGAGCTTCTTTGATTATTACTGTTGATACCGGAATCAGAAACAAAGAGGAAGTTGCTTATGCAAAAGAAAAGGGTTTGGACATAATTGTGACTGATCATCATATTCCTCCGGAAAAGAAAAAAGATTTGCCTGATTGCCTTTTAATTGATCCGGTGATGGAGCGGGAGAAATATCCTTATAAAGAATTGGCCGGGGTCGGAGTTGCTTATAAGTTGGCCACGGCCCTTATAAGTCGTTCTAAACTTCCGGAGAAACAGAAAGAGATTTTGGAAGAGAGATTGTTGGATTTGGTGGCTATCGGGACTGTGGCGGATTGCGTGAATTTAACCGGAGAGAACCGGGTTTTAGTGAAAAGGGGGCTGAAGGTTTTAAACCACACTAAAAGACTGGGGCTTACAGAGCTTATCAAGTCCTCGGGTTTGAAGGGGAAAATTGATTCTTGGAATATCGGTTTTCAGCTTGCTCCCCGGATTAATGCTTCCAGCCGGATTGATCATGCCGCCCGGGCTTTTTATTTGCTTGTCAGTAAAGATAAAAACGAGGCCTCTCAGAGGGCGCTAGACTTGAATCAAAAAAATGTTTCCCGCCAACAAATTACGGAAAAAGTTTTAACTGAGGCCATGGAACAGGTTAAAGAGGAAAAAGACAAGATTATTATTGCTTTAAGCCCGGAGACAGATCCTTGGCCAGAAGGGGTAATCGGTCTTGTGGCCGGACGTTTGAGTAATATGTATTATTGCCCGGCTTTGGTGATTACTCGGTCAGAGGGTAAATTAAAGGGCTCGGGAAGAAGTATTGAGGATTTTAATGTGGTTGAAGCTTTGGAAAAATCCAAAGAATTATTGGATAATTACGGAGGCCACCCGGCCGCCTGTGGTTTTAGTTTAACCCGAGAAAATCGAGAAAATTTTTTTCAAGAAATAAGCAAATATACCAATCACAAATTAAAGAATTTAGAATTAAAACCAAGAATTTATATAGATTCAGAGCTTGATTGGCGAGAAATTGACGAAGATTTATTGGAAAAACAAGAAAAAATGGCTCCGTTTGGCGAGGGAAATCCCAAACCCATTTTTTTGAGCCGAAAAGGAGAAATTAGGGATATAGTTCGGATGGGCAGAAAAGGGGAGCATATTAAATTTAGAATTAATAATCTCTGGGCTGTCTCTTTCGGGAAATCGGAAAGGTGGTCAGAATTGAAAATCGGTGATAAGATTGATTTGGTCTATTATCTGGAAATGAACGAGTTTAAGGGAAATAGAAGTTTGCAATTGAAGGTTGTGGACATTAAGAAAGCTTCCAGCTGTTAGCTCTTAGCTTTCAGCTTAAAGAAGAAAAATTAATAAAAAGCTAGAAGCTAGAAGCCGGAAGTTAAAAGCTACAAGTATGAAGTTATATATTTATACAGACGGAGGGGCGCGAGGAAATCCCGGGCCGGCCGGAGCCGGGGCGGTTGCTTATGATGAGAATGGGGTAGCCGTATTTCAAATTTCCGAGTATTTGGGAGAGACAACAAATAACCAGGCTGAATATCAGGCCCTGATTATGGCTTTAAAAAAAGCGGTTGCCTTGGAAACAAAAGAGGCCGAGATTTTTATGGATAGTGAATTAATAGTCAAGCAACTAAATCGGGAGTATAAAGTTAAAAACAAAGAATTACAACCCTTATTTGTGCAAGTTTACAATTTGACTTTATCTTTTAAAAAGATTAGTTTTAAACATATTAGAAGGGAAAAAAACAAGGAGGCGGACAAATTGGCAAATAAGGCGATGGATAATTATAGCTTTTAGCTGCCAGCTACTAGCTTTCAGCTTTTGGTTCTTTTTAAAAAAGGAGGTATTATGGATTATTATTTTTTGATTTCCGAAGAGGTGTTGCAAAAAGTGGTTCCTTATATTGCCCAGGGTTATTTTCGGAAAAACCAGGGCAATACCTTGGAAAATTTGGAAAAGGACCTGGAGCTTAAGGTTCTGGAACTTTTAAAGCTTTATCAGGTTGCCCAGGGGAGCTTAACCGAAGTTTTTTTTAACAAGAAGTGTTTAATAATTAAGACCGGAAAAGCTATTCTTTTGGCAAACCACGATTTCTGCAAAGCCAAAGTTTATCACAACAAGCTATTTCCCCGGAAACACTATTTACCTCCAACCGGTGGCAAAGCAGAATAAAATCTA
>CAYRJF010000005.1:0-22473 GCA_964424365.1 uncultured Gammaproteobacteria bacterium
ACAGAGAAACGACCTAATAGAGGAAATTGATGATTTATTAAGCAATAAAATATCTAAGTATGGAGACAATAGGTAGTTGTGTTGACAAAATCACCATCATGGAAACAAAGCGATATCACATGAGAGAGCAAACTAAGAGAAAGGATGTTGATGAATCACATATCAACGAATGCTGTGTAAAGTTGGAGGTTATAAACCAACAACTTAACGACCTTATTGAAGAGTTAGATGCTTATTTTGAGGACATTCTTTCGGGAAATAGGAAATTAAAGGTATACAGGCAGTATAAGATGTATAACTATAAAAAATATAAATAATGATTGGTCCTGGATATACTGAACCAGTAAGCTAAGGAAACCTAACCGGTCAGATTTCTGTAATTTTTCGGGCAGTGTGCTACACTAAAATTATAAAAATCTAACCATCTAAATTTCTATGCCTAACAAACGCAAACAGTACTCCCCACAGTTTAAGTTTGACCGCGCCCTTGAGGCGGTTAAAAACGACAATCTCTCCGAGATTTCCCGCCAATACGGTATTTCCCCCAATATTCTGTCCAAGTGGCGCTCAGACCTTCTTGCGCAGGGAGCTCGAATGTTTCAAACCGCTCCGAACGGAGAAAACAAGCAACTAAAGGCCAAAATTTCCAAATTAGAGCAAATGCTGGGGCAAAAGGAGATTGAGCTAAATTTGCTAAAAAATTTTTCCGATTTTTACGAATCCCGAAACACAACATAGTGGAATTCGCCCGGGAACAAGTAAATTCGGGGTTATTCTCCATAAATAGGATTTGCAAGCTTACCGGATTGTCTAAGAATACCTACTACAACCACCGACACCTGGATGATAATTTCGCCGCCAAGTATGAACATTTAAAAAAGAAAGTTGAAAAGATTATTGCCGGCGACTGTCGATACGGCGTGAAACGGATAAAAGCGGCTCTGTGGCGGGATTACGGGATTCATGTCGGCAGAGACGCCTTGGGTAGGCTTCTCAAGCTATGGGGACTTTCGCTAAAGCGCAAGGCCAAGAAAACCAAGTTGAGCATTATTCAGAAAATACTGATCGCGCTGGCCGATAGAGCGAATTTACTTGTACGCACCGTAATTACCGCCCCTCTTCAAGCAATTACCTCGGATATTACTGAAATCTATTACAATCACGGACGAGACAAAGCCTATCTGTGTGTTCATAAGGATGTGTTCGGGCAGATGGTTTATGGCTGGGCACTGGGCAGAACCATGGAAACTAAATTGGTCCTTAATTCGTTTAAAATGGCCAAACATTCTATCAGGAAACTAATCGGCGGGATTCCCGGGAAAATGCTTTGCCACTCGGATCAAGGCACTCAGTACACAAGCTATGTTTATGTCAATTCGGTTTTAATGAGTAATTTGCGTTTATCTTATTCAACTCCCGGAACCCCGACCGAAAATCCGGGACAAGAATCGTTCTTCGGCCGCCTGAAAGAAGAGTGCCGAGAGGAAATAAACGAAATCGAAACTTTCAAAGAACTGGAAAAATTTATGGTTAAACGAATAAAATATTATAATACCAAGCGTATCCACACCGGTATAGAGCTACAAGCGCCGCTCAAATTCACTCAAACTTTTATTAAATAATTTCCTTAGCTGACTGCCCAAAGTGGTTCAGTATTTCTAGGGATTGACATAATCTTTTTTCATGATCAAAAATACAACAGTACTGGCAACCAAACGTTGCAACAGCCGTTGCACAATGTGTAATATTTGGAAGGAAGACACAAAAGAACAAGAGATGAGTGTTCAGCAGTTTAGAGAGTTGTTTTCCAGAGAGGAATTCAGGGAACTGGAGGACCTTAATATCTCTGGAGGGGAACCAACACTAAGAGAAGACATTATTGAAGTTATTCGAGCTATTAGTGAGAATATGCCTAAGCTTAATATGTTTTTTCTGAGTACTAATGGAACAAATCCCCAAAAAACAAGAGATATTTTCCAGGATCTTTCGGGAAAGATAAAAGATCTTCACCTTTGTGTTTCTATTGATGGAGACAGGGAAACCAATAAAATGGTACGAGGAATTGATAGTTATGAGACCGCACTTAAAACCATTGAAATTTGCAAAAAAACAACTCCCGAGATCCATACAATAATTTCTTCCACCCTTACTTCTAAGAATTGCGATGAAGAAACACTAAATCACATTAAAAAGATCGCTGAAAAAACCGGCAGCACTTTTTCTTTTAGAATGGCTTGGAAGAATGGGACGTATTATAAAAATACAGAAAATGATATAGGCATTTCTCCGGAACAGAAGAAAAAGGCAATTGATTTTATGAAAAAGCATTGCACCGAAGATCCTTTCATGAGAGCACAAATTGAGTACTTTGAAACAGGCAGAATACCCATAATGGAGAAATGTTATGCGGGGAATGTTTTTGTTTTTGTTAATGAAGATGGTACAATTTATCCTTGCATCAATAGTTCAAGAAAGATAGGAGACAAAGAGAGAGGGGTTTTTGTGAGAAAAATCAGTGATTTAGGGAAATATGAGCAGTGTCCATGTTGTACGGAGTGTTGTTTTTACCCCCTCCTGAACTGGTCACGATATGCTGATAAGTAGATTTTTTAGGGTGTAGAATCTTTTTACTGCTTGTACCATTTTCTTTTTATCCTTTATTAGAATTCTATGACCCAATACACTTACAGCATGCCGCATTGCGTATAAAACAATTTGTTTTTTTTTCTTTTCGGTGATCTTTGTTTCTGTATAGTGATTTAAATTGTCAAAGATCTGGGGGATAAAGAACAAACCTATACCCAAATCGTAGAGATTGTGACCTGAAAAGCAGTTTTGGAAGTCAACGAGGACAGGTTCGTTCTTTTGATTAATTATAATATTTGTTTCTCCCAGATCTCCATAAAGAAGATTGGGCTTGAAGTCAAGAGGGCATTCTTTCCCGAGATTTTCGATCAATTCTTTTAGGTCTTTTTGGGGTAAAACTCCGGCTTTTTTTGTAACTTCTAGGTTGTCTATATTTTGAAGAAAACTTTTCCAAGAGCTATGGGTTCCCGTAAAGTTCTTGTTCAACCAGCCGTATCTTTCCATTGATATAGTATGAATCCCTCGGATGGCTAGACCCAGTTTTTTGTGTATTGATCCTTTGGCTAGATCTTTTTTGGTTATTGGGCGTCCAGAAACATATTCCATGATGAGTATTTCATGGCCGGGGAAAAATTCATTTTTTGCTGGATGATAAGAAAGTATATTTGGGATCTCCATTCCAATTTTTTGTTTCTCTAATTTTTTGTAACACCAGTATTCTCTTGCCAGTCCAGTATTGTTCCAGAGTGGGGAAATTTTAAAAACAAGCTCTTTTCCGGATATTTTTACAAAAAAAACTTTATTCAAATATCCTTTTTTGAACTCAAAATATCTGGTAACTTTTTCTCCGCCACATGCTTTTGCTAATTTATCCAAATTTTTTTCTATATCAATCTTTTCCCATCCGTTGTTTGTATAATCAATTAAAGAGGGTTTCTTTTTTGTCATACTAAAATATATATGACCAGATTCAAAGACAATACTATCAAATCTAGTCAAATGAGTTTATCGGAAGATGGAAAGTGTTATTTATTGGACTATTTAAACTCCTTTATCGAGAAAAAGCAGAACAAAAAAGCCATCAAAGAAATTGTAGATAATTTTTTGTTAAGCGGCAAGAGTTATGGGGTATATGAGATCCTTCCTTTTATTGTCCTTGTTTTAAACTCTTCCCCTAAAAGAGAAGTATCTATCAATATTGGGTATCCCTTTCCTATCTATAATAAAAAAGTTGAAAGCAACCTACTTAAAACAAAAGGTAATATTGAATTAAAAATTCACGTCAGAGGGGAAATTTTAAGGAGAAAACAAAGAGATTTCATTAAAGAGACTTTAGAAGATGTTTTTGAAAAGACGGAGTGGATATCCATTAATAGTTTTAAGAAGTTTAGGGAAAAATACCACTTTAAAAAAGGATATTGGCTTTATGTCGACCCCTACAACTTTATAGGGGATTCTTTTGTAGGATTATATTTTATTGATTATTTTAAAGGATTTTTTAACTTAAAGCAAGTTGCCGTATTAAGTAAAGCGTATAAACACACGAAGTTTTTTTATTCATCATACTCTAAGACAAAAAACAACTTCAAAAAACTCTCTGAGAGGGCGGAGGTTGTTGTTATGCCCGACCTTATTGATAACCATTTGAATGTAAACATAGAACTCTTAAAAGAGTTAAAAGGCAAAAAAATTATTGTTTTGCTTTTAGGGCGTAATATAATAATTAAAATCAACGGAAATACCTGCCTTCTTTATCATCTTAACAGAGAAGATGTTCTGTTAAGAAATAAAAATATTGAAGACTACATGGATGATTGTCTTTTCCCATATATAGAACCCAAAAAGGAAAAATATTTTCTCCCAAAAAGGGAAGGGGAAGGTAGAGACGGGAAAAAATTTTTTATCAATCCTCATGCGGGGGATAGTCTAAAAGAACTTCCGACGGAAATGGTTTTGGAAATAGCAAGAAAACTCATCAAAAAGAATGGTAGTTTTATCTATATATCCCGGGGAACAAATAGTGATCAAAAATGGGTGAATTCTTTCCTAAAAAAGCTTAAAAATGAAAAATACAAACCATTTTCCGAGAATATTATATTTTTGCCGGATTCAGGACTTAATGACCTTGGGGAAAAATTACAAAAGTTTAATATTTCCGTAGCACTTACTTCGGATACTGCTGTAGCTCACCTTCTTTCGAGGATCATTCCCAATATTATCGTTTTTAATGACGTTTTTTGGGACTATGAGAGCATTCAATCCTTGAGTGCTGAATCTCCGCTGGGTTTTTGTAGATTTTATTCTCCCCAATATCCTGCAATATTAAAAAAGACAAACAATAAAAAAAGTTTTATAAATACTATAGTCGGTAGTATAGAAGCACTCTCTTCTCAAAACACCTTCTCCTCAAGAGAGATTAATTCTTTTATTACCTATTTGGCAAAACACTTGGAGAACTTAAGAGAAAGGGAGGTGAGTTATGCTAAGCACAAGAAACTATATAAAAAATATCTGAGATTAAAGAAAAATCATAAGAACAGTAAAATATATTGGTTATTTGAGCTCTATGATCCCGATGAAATGGTGTTAGGAATGTCTCCTAAAAGGGGAAGGGAAGCGTTCCCTTTAATATATTCTGCATGGAAAAATCTGCCCTTATATAAGTTTTTTCTTTCAGAAAAAACGTCTAAAAATAAAAAAGAGCTACAAAAGCAAATGCTTTTGTAGCTCTTATAGGAACTTTAAAGGTGCACATTACATATATCCCCTCCTTCCTTCATTGAGCTTAGGATAAAGAGATTCCATCCACCTATTTACTGTTTCCCTGGGTAGTGACCCCTCCAAAGCTCTGAACACTATAGTGACTATGATGTTCTTCTGATGCGGAAGAATGCCGAGATTTTCTTTCGCTTTTTCCGGCAGATCCTCGTACAGAACTTCGGAGTACTGTATCTCCTCTATATAAGAGGCTTTTTCTCCGAGAAGGTCACGGATGTCATCACAAACATCTTCTTCAGTTTTGTCTTTGGATGTAGAGCAACTCAATACTCGCTTTGTTGCTGGTTGATTGGAGACTTTAGTATACTTATCAAGGTTTTCCATTTGCTTTTTTATCCGTTCATCGTCTGATCTTAAAATACGGATGTCATCAATTCCCTTGATAGTCATCACCAATCTATCAAGCCCCATACCCAGAGCGAGCCCTGAGTATTCTTGTGGGTCAAGTCCAGCATTCTTAAGTATTGTGGGATGAGCCTCTCCGCATTCCAAAATCTCAAGCCATTCTCCGTTTACGAGGATCTCCACCTCTATTCCGTTAATTGTATAGGGGTGATTCGTTTCATTCAGCCGGTAATTGTAACCCGGAACGGTGCTGTCTAAAATGGTCTTGAGAAGACGGATAAGGTCGGAGCGTGTTAAGTGGGGCTCTCCTCTCTTGATTCGCCAGACATCCAACTGGTGAGGTTCTCCGCAGTGAGTTCGATCCACAACATCTCGACGATAACATATTCCTGGAAGCAACACAGTTTCATCTTCAATTCCTTCAGAGGCTTTTCCCTTAAGCCATCTAGGAAGAATTGCTGATGTGTGTGTTCTTAAAATAGTATTTTCGTCGATGTAGCGAGTGTAACGCGATGATCGACTAAGACTGTCTTTAGGAATTAGCAAATCATCGTAATTTTCTTTTACGGACACCCTGGGATCAGATCGAACAATGTTTATACTGGTTTCCGGGTAGGCCTTTTCTATCCCCTCTTTGATGTTTTCGATCACAATATTGATGACATGGACACCGTTTTTAGGATCTGTTAAATCGAGGATAGAAAGCGAATATTCCAATCTTTCCTGGGACATTAAATCTTTTTTAATCATTTTCTTCCTCCTTCTGTTTAGTTTGTAAAAAGAGCAAATTTCATTGAAACATAAATTCAAAAATTTGTCAATAGTTTGTGCCTCTTTTCCTCTTTGAAACTCAATTCTCTTTTCCAAAAAATTAAATTAACTGAACTATTGTTAAAAATAATTATTTCTCACAGAATCTATTCTGTTATAAGAAATTGGGCAAAAAACCCCCAAAAAACCAACAATTAAACAAATATAAAAACGGAAAACCCTGTTTAAAGGTTTTCCATTATGACCCCATTATCTTAATTATTAAAGCAAAAAGTAGTTGTTTAAGGAGAATTGGAACTGTTCTGTGAACAGTTCCTTGAAGAACAGAGCGCTATTTTGTTCATAGAAAAGCAGAGTGGCTTTTTTGTAGTCGCTTTCGTTGACGCTTCTGTAGGAGAGGGGGCAGTAATCATGGGCCAGGAGAACTGCGTTGCCCAACAGTCTGGCCGTTCTTTTGTTTCCATCCTCAAAGGGCTGGATATAAGAAGTGAGAAGAAGGCAGGCCATAGATCTTAACAAAGGATGAAGATCTTTATTATTGGCGATCTCTATCATTTCTTCCATGGCTTCTTTTATTTGGTGCTGATTATCAAGCGGTTTGAATTTGGTGCCGGTTATACCCACCAACCTTTTCCTGAAGTTGGTTTCCACGTCCATTTTGTCCACGACTAATTTATGTAGATCCTCTATATTTCTCGTATTAAGTTTTTGGAAATCGTTTTTTTTATCCAATATATAATCCAAGGCCTTTTTATGATTGATGATCATCTGCGCTTCTTCCCGGGTGTGCCCCTCGGCCTCTTTATTCTCTTTTAATAGTATTTCCGTATCGATAAGGGAGTAGGTGTTTCCTTCAATTCTGGAAGATTTCCAGCTTAATTCTATAGTTAGCCTTTCAAATTCTTTTTTTAATTGTTCTTCGTTCAGTTGATCCACTCTTCTTCTGTAATTATCATTCAATTTGTCCAGTTCTTTTAATTCCTCCGGAGAAAATAATTCGTCGGAAAAATATTGAAAAACATTGAAGTCAAAAGTATCCTTGACACCCCTTTCGTCCGGCGGGGCTTGGAAATAATTATCCGGGTTAAAATATTGCAATAATTTGTTGGCCGTTTTTGTTCTGTAATAAGTGCCTCTGCCTTTTCCTTCTTTTTTGATCATTTCTTTTTTTAAAAGGACATCCAGGTCTCTTACTACGGTGATCCTGTTCAATTCTCCCCAATTTTTCTCCAGATTTTGTTTTATGTGTTTAGTGGAGACGGGTTCATTTTCCCTAATGATATTCAGGATCTGTTCTTGTCTTTTAGTTAGGGTTTTCATATAAAAATTGTTACATTTTATTATTTTAATTGTAACATTTTGTAACAATTTAGCCAACAATTTTATTCTAAAACCCGACATTATTACTCCGTAAAATTAAGTTTTGAGATAGGTCTTGAATTTTGAATATGCCCAAGCTACAGTGAATAAAATTGTAAAGAATTCAAAATTCAAGATCTGACCCCATCATATAGAACTTCTTGATATTGAATTTCTTCAAAATGTAACATCAACCCCACAACAGTACAGAAATTGCTTTTTTTATTTTTTGGTGCTACCATTCTTACAAATAAACAATAAATAGCTAATTTTTTTATGGATAGAATATACCCTAGACAACTTACAACTAATAAAAAAATCGGAATTATCGCTCCCGGTGACCCGGTCCGCGGTGTTTTACCTAAAGATAGGGTAGAGGCGGGTAAGCAGTATTTAAAGGATAAGGGATTTTTCGTAGAGGAGGGTGAATCGGTTAAAATTCCGGCAAAAAAACACACAGCCGGGTCGCCGGAACTTCGTGTTAGAGATATCCATAACTTTTTACAAAGAGATGATATTAGATGTATTATGGCTTTTTGGGGAGGTTTTAATTCAAATCAGTTACTTGATCTTATTGATTACGATTTGATCAAAAATAACCCCAAAATTATTATCGGTTATTCTGATGTAACAGCCTTAACAACTGCAATTACTAAAAAAACGGGACTTGTAACATTCTCCGGACCTGGGATTATATCATTTGCTAAACCTGAGCCATTTGATTACACGTGGGAATACTTCGAGAAAATGTGTATAACCCCCCAAGAGAAGGTAGTTGTGAAGCCTTCCCCGGAATATGCCGACGATCTTTACTTTTTACGAGAGGATGATGATCACCGGATTAGGAAAAGCAACGAAGGAATAAAAGTGTTTAAATCTGCAACCGCTCAAGGAGAAATTATTGCAGGCAATCTTGAAACACTTCTCGTACTTAACGGAACAGAGTATTTACCGGACATGAAGGATAGGATTCTTTTTGTGGAAGCAGACGAGACAAGTACCCCCGCTCATGTTGATAGATTTTTATGTCAGTGCAAACAATTGGGTTGGTTTGAAAAAATAGCCGGAATTGTTTTTGGCCGATTTACAGAACACTCACAGTTTTCAAAAGATGATTCCTTTGAGGATATCTTGAAAGAATATTTTTCGGAGGTTTCTTATCCTGTTTTATATAATGTTGATTTTGGACATTCAGATCCAATGATAACTATACCTAATGGAGGAGTGTGTGCAATCAAGGGAGACCAAATAACTTTTGAGAGAGCTAATAACTATGAGTAAAGCCGGAATAAATTACATAAGAAGTAATAAAATATCTCATAACTTGTTTCCTGTAGTTAAAGACATTCTTTCAAAAAAAAGTAGTTTTTTTAAAATAGTGAATAAACACCCCGCGCCATTTTATGTCTTTGATCAATCTGAGCTCGATGAAAGTATTGATCGCTTTATAAATGCCTTTAGAAATAGATTGCCTTTGTCAACCTATTATGCCTTAAAGCTTAACCATTACTCCTTATTAGTAAAGCGAGTTGTTGAAAAAGGGGTTGGTTTAGAGGTTGCAAGTATTCGTGAGTTAGATATAGCTTTAAACGCTGGTTCTAAAAATATACTTTATTACGCTCCGGCAAAGAACAAGAATGATCTTCGATATATTTTACAAAATGCCGATAAAGTGAGGATTCACTTGGATAGTTTTGATGAATTAGGAATTCTTGGAGAGCTAACAAATGAATTAAAAATAAAAATTGATGTAGGAGTACGGATAAATTTACCTTCTTTCGGCATCTGGACTAAGTATGGTATACCAATAAGTTCTTTGAAAAAATTTTGGAAAGAGTCAGAAAAGTACCCCTTGGTCAAACTTAATGGTATTCATTTTCATCAATCTCGTAATAGAACGACATCGTTTTATACTGATACAATTAAAAAACTCGCCGAATATTTAAAGATTAATTTTTCTCCTTTACAGCTCACAGAAATAGAACACATAGATATTGGTGGGGGGTATGAATGGACTCGGAGCGAAGGAGAAATAGTTAGGAATAAGTCCAATTGGCCAACATATAAAATTCTCGAAGCGCCCACAATCGAAGAGTATGCTCAAACAATAGAAGGAGCTATTAAAAAATATTTAGAACCAATTGTGCAAGCAACATATATAACAGAGCCCGGTCGATATATTTGCAATAAAGCTATGCACATTGTTCTTAAAGTCGGACATATTAAAAATAAAGACGAGTGTGTTCTTAATGGCGGTGTTAATATGATCGGATGGCAAAGATTTGAACACGAATATTTTCCACTTGTTAACATAACTTCTCCTGACAATAAAGAGCAACCATGTCGCATGTGGGGTAATCTTTGTACTACATGGGATATTTGGGGATATTATTATTACGGAAAAGGATTAAATGTAGACGACGTTATCGTTGTTCCGTATCAAGGGGCACTATCGTACTCCTTGGCCCAGTCATTTATTAATGAAATTCCTTCTGTATATAAACTAAAATTATAATACTTAAAATTTATGAACACAGATCAAAAAATTACACCAGAATATATTAACAAGCTCTCATATACCGATTTTGTTGGTTTTATAAACCAATGGAATGTTTTGCCAGGTGCACATTCAACACTATCTAGATGGGCAGTATATTCTCAAATGAATGCAGATTCACGATTACTTGAAGTGGCATGCACAACAGGATTTTCCTCCCGCGAACTTGCCATATTAACTGGCTGCAAAGGTAAGGGTTTTGATTTATCAGAAAAATCTATCGAGATGGCGGAATATAATAAGAAAAGATATGCACCTCAGATAAATTTCTCATACGAAGTTGCTGATGGATATGAATATAGCGCTAATAAAAAATACTCCCACATTGCTGTTGGAGCTTCATTAAAATTTTTTCCGGACCCAGAAAAGATGTTGGAGAGGTGTATCGAAATGTTGAGAGAGAATGGATATATCTTAGCGTCACCTTTTTACGTTACTGACCAAATACCAAATGATCTGGTACGAAGATTTAAGCAAATATTCGATATTACCCCCACAAATGTTTCTTACAAAGAGATAATGAGTTTATATAATAAACTCGAGGTTATTTACGAAAATAGGAATAAACTGGTGAAAGAGACGGAAGATGAACTAGTTTATTATTGCCACTCAACTATAAAGAGAGCCTGCGAGATTCGTAATATAGACGACAATAAGGCTTACCATGCAATGTTTGATAAATTATTAGAAGTTAAAAAGATGTCGAATGATCTTAGGCCTTATCAAGAATATAGCGTGCTTGTTCTCCGTTACAGAAAATCAGTTTATCCAAACAGATTTATTGAGCTTTTTTAAGCGTATGATTTTAACAGGGAGTAAAATAAAAGAAGAAATAAAAAACGGTGCTATTAAAATAGAACCTTTTTCTGAAGATCAGATAAACCCAAATAGCTATAATTATCGATTGGGCTATAGTATTAAAGTTTTTGATAGTTTTGTTCACGATAAATCTACATTTAAAGAAATTGATATTCCATCAGAAGGATATGTTTTGGAGGCAGGTAAAATGTACTTAGCTACTACTAAAGAAATAATAGGCAGTTCTAAATATGCAATGTCACTTATAGGTCGTAGTTCAATGGGTAGATACGGTCTTTTTCTTCAGTGCTCTGCAAATTTAGGACACACAACGTCTAAGCATAAGTGGACACTGGAAATTGTGGCAAGCGTACCAATAAAGTTATACCCAGAGATGATAATCGGGCAAGTTTCTTTTTGGAAGAATAAGGGGGAAATAGGAGAGTATACTGGTCGATATGGTTTTTTAAACCATGCTCAAGAATCTTTTACTTTCAAACAATAATTCTACAGAGATATGATTTTAACTGGAAACAAAATAAATGAAGAGGTGAAAAGTAAAAAAATAGACATTGCGCCCTTTGATAAAAATAAAATCACAACAAACTCATATGATTTGGAGCTTGGTGAGACTATAGTTAAATACCAAACCGACTTTATTGACCCACGAGAAGAAACGCCTTATAAAGAAATAAAACTCCCTCACAATGGTTTGGTTCTCAATCAAGGTGAATTTGTTTTGGGACACTCCAAAGAGAGAATCGGTAGTGACTTTTATGTGCCGTTGATACATGGAAAATCTGGAATCGCTCGGATGGGGCTATTTGTACACGTAACAGCAGATTTGATTGACATAGGATCTCACGGAGTTACAACTTTTCAGTTATATGCAACTTTACCTGTCCGGCTTTTTGCGGGGATGTCTATTGCTCAGGTTAGCTTTTGGGTTCCACATGGTGATATTGTTCTGTATAAAGGGAAATATCAAAACAGTACAGGACCACAACCATCAATGACCTATAAAGACTTTAAATATGATATATTTCGTAATAAATAGTTTTTTATTGACATATATTTGTTTATAATTTAAAGTCATTTTCAGATAAAAAAACAAAGAAGAGAGTTCTTTAAAAATGTTTACAACCAAAAAGGAGGTCATACTCATGACACGTAAAAGCAAAAAAAAGAGAATGGCCGCTCTTAAATGTGATTCTCTTGCGTACCGTCGTGAGGTGCCGGGTGGATCAATTAGGGCAGATGAGTTTGATAGTATTTCTTTAGATCAAGAAGTGATTCTTGTTGGACGAATTATGTTGGCCGACAAAACTGGTAAGATTTCGAAGCTCGGTGTTTTTGAGGAGGTTAACGATGAACAAGTTATCTGCCTGGAACATCTCGAAAGCAATGGTGGATCTGTGCCGGTTTTTCTGCTTCGGACCGACGATAATATCCAACAAGTGAATTCATCAATCCACTACGGCGACGTTGTTATGATCGAAGGTGTTCGAAAGGAAATGGGTGCCGAAGGATTTCTTATTGGACATAAAATTAAGTTACTTTCCAAGGCAATTGGAGATGTACACGACAGTAATATAGATTTTCGAAAAAAGCCGAATCTATATTCACAAAGACACCTTGATTTTCTCCGAAATCCTGAGAAAATTCAGTGGTTTCGTAAATGCTTTTTAGCGTTAGCTTCATTGCGGCAATTCCTTTATCGAAAAGGTTATGAAGAGACAAATATGACCTTACTTCAAAATTCATTTGAAGCAGGATTGGCAAACCCATTTGAAACCTATTCAATGGAGCACGAAAAAAATCTATATCTTCGGGTAACATCTGAGCTGTTTCTCTGGAAACTTATGATTGCCGGTTTTTCAAAAGTTTTTGAAATCGGTAAATCATTTCGCAATCAGAAAGCAACAGCTAATATGCTCCCGCAATTTACAATCCTTGAACTGTATCATGCCTACGCCTCTCGAGATGAAATCGAAAATTTAGTACGAGAAATGATCTGTGAAGTAATTGTTCAATTACACGGTCATTTGGAGATTCCTACACCAAAAGGATCAATCGACTGTTCAGGTAAGTGGGGAGTTTGTGATTTTAGCGAGGAGGTAAAAAGAATGACCGGATCTTTTTATTGCGAAGAGAATTCAATTGAAGAATTGCTTACTATAGCGGATAAAATGAATTCTCCTCGACCAGAGGTTATCAATAAGTATTCCATTGCTTCGGCAATGTACAGCACTGTGATGTCCCAAATCAAGGAACCCACCTTTCTTCGTAATCTACCAGCAGCGCAGTCACCCTTATACCACCTCAACACCGACGGTTCGACTGTGGATGAGACACTTTTAGTTATCAATGGAGAGCTTGTTGCTGATATTGTCAATCCAGAGCGCGACCCCGAGATTCTTCGTCGACGTATGGAAGACCAACTACAGTATCGGTCACATAAGCAAGGAAATAAAATCAACGAAGATATTCTTACCGCCTTAAATTTGGGTCTACCACCAAGTCGAGGCGTTGGAATAGGAGTTGAGCGTATGTTTAAACTTTTGCTTAATGCGGAAGATATTAGTGAAATTGAACTATTTCCGCTTTTCTAACAATTTCAAGTATATTCTAACCCCGAACCAACATTTGGTTCGGGGTTTTTTATAAAAAAGCTGCAAGTTCGAAAACTTGCAGCTTTGAAGGAACATTTAGAAAATATCACATATAGCCTTTATCCCCTTCGTTAAGCCGGGGATAAAGACGTTGCATCCATTTATTCACCATTTCGCGTTCGAGCGTACCTTCCGGAGAACGGAAGATAAGCTTCACAATCGCATTCTTTTGGTGAGGGTGGATGCCAAGGTTTTCCTTCGCCTTTTCAGGAAGATCTTCGTAGGGAACCTCGGAGTATTCCACTTCCTCGAGGTAGTGTGCCTCATGGCCGAGTTCGTCCTTGATTTCCTCACACACATCTTCCTCGGATTTATCTTTGGAGGTTGAATACGACAGCACCCTCTTGGTGGGTGGCTGATTTGAGACGGGTTTGTACTTTTCAAGATTGGTCATCTGACGGGCGATACGTGGATCCTTGGATCGAAGGATGCGAATATCATCGATGCTTTTAATAATCATTGCAAGCCGATCTAAACCCATTCCAAGTGCTAGTCCTGAGTACTCTCTAGTGTCAAGACCAGCATTTTTAAGCACGGTTGGATTCGCTTCTCCGCACTCAAGCACCTCGAGCCATTCGTTGTTAACGAGAATCTCAACCTCGAGACCGTTGATTGTGTACGGGTGTGTGACCTCATTGGCCCTATACTCATATCCGGGAACAACCGCATTAAGAATCGTTTCGATCAGATGAATTAGATCAGATCGATTGAATTGCGGTTTTGATCGCTTAATTCGCCACACATCTAACTGATGGGGCTCGGGACAATGCGTCCGGTCGACAATGTCTCGACGATAACAAATTCCGGGAAGTGTTACGAGGATATCTTGTGTACCTTTTTGTGCAATCTGTTTGAGCCATTGCGGAATGGCGGCGGATGTATGAGTTCTCAACACCTTGTCTTCTGTGACGTACCGAGTGTAGCGAGACGATCTGCCCGGGTTATCGCATGGAAACAATAGAGCATCGAAATTTTCTTCCACTGTAACGACTGGATTGGAACGAAGCTCCTTAACATTCGTTTCAAGGTATGTTTCCTCGAGAACTTTTTGGATTTTTTCGACGATAATGTTAATCGCGTGTACACCGTTCCTTGGATCCGTAAGATCAGGAACAGACAGCGAAGCCTCACGACGTTCATTCGATATAATCTCTTTTTTTATCATTTCGTCTCCTTTCTTTACTTTGCCGTGCCGTTTGTGGCGTGGCTAGTGTAATTCGAAATAAACTCTCGATATTCCACCGGATAATCTCGGCGAAGTACCGCGAGCCATCGACCCGCTTTGGCCTTCGATGCGTCTCTGGTTTTTGAGAAAACCATTTCGTAGGCAGCTGAAGGACTACTACTTTCCCCTACAAGAAAAACGATCTCATCGTCATCTAGTATAGAGGAACATCGAACCTTAATCTCCGATGATGATCGACTCATAAAAAATACCTCCTATGCAATGTTTATTAAAGAGCGCCAACTATGAAAATTATTCTATAGTTAGTGCTACTATACACATAAAGAATTAACGTGTCAATTATGTTCATAGACCTGGACATAGAGGGTATAAAACATAATATAATTTTGAATAAAATTATAATGGGCAGATTTTTTCCCAATTTTAAAGGGGCGGTGAACCGCCCCTTTTTTGGTGAATATTTTACATTTTCTCCAACACTTCAATGTTTAATAGGTTTAATCCGTTGCGGATAGCTATTAAAACGGAATAGGTCAAAACCAGACGCGTCTGGGACAAGACTTCCTCTTCCTTGTTCACAACCCGGTGTTTGTTATAGAATTGATGAAAAAACTTGGCCAGATAATAGACATATGTAGTCAGGCGGGAAGGATTAAGCTCATTAACAGCGGCTCGAACTTCCCGGGGAAAATCCATTAAAGAATGAATTAAAACCAATTCCTCCTTATTTCCCAGTAAAGAAAAATCCGCTTTAGAAAAATCAATTTCCCCCAGTTCGCTTTCCGCCTTTTTGATTATACTCTTAATGCGAGCATAAGCATACTGACAATACGGACCGGTAACGCCGTCAAAAGAGATTGAATCCTTGGGATTAAAATTTATATCTTGCTTGGGCTTCACGCTCAAGAGATAAAATTTTATCGCTCCCATGGCGATCTTAAAGGCCCTGTCTTTAAGTTCCTCCTCGGCTATCTCCTTCCCTTCTCTTTTGTAGATTTCTTCATGAGCCAAGTTGTAAACTTCTGAAATAAGATCATCAGCGTCAACCACCTTTCCTTCCCGGGACTTCATTTTGCCTTCGGGCAAATAAACCATTCCATAAGAGAGATGATAGCATTCTTCCGCCCAGGAATAACCCAGCGCTTTCAATATTTCAAACAAACATTCAAAATGATGCTCTTGCTCGCTACCGACTACGTAAATGGAACGGTTTAAACCGTATTTCTCAAACTTCAAAATAGCGGTAGCAATATCCTGGGTCATATAAAGACTGGTTCCATCCGGTCTCAATACGGTCACCTTTTTTGTCTGTCCTTCTTTCTCTGTTCCAAATTTCTCTGCCGGCAAATCAAACACGGTATTTCCTTTCCCGTCTTTGTGAAAGACTCCTTTTTTAAGCCCTTGCTTGATTATATCCTTTCCCAGTTTGTAGGTTAAGGATTCATACAAAAAAACATCAAACTCCATTCCAAAATCTTTGTAGGTTTTGTCAAAACCCTCGTAAACCCAGCCGTTCATTTTTTCCCAGAGCTTAACAGTTTCCGGGTCGCCTTCTTCCCATTTTCTCAAAAGCTCATAGGCCTCTTCTTTTAATTCCGGGTTTTTTTCCGCTTCTTGGGAGAATTTAACATACCAATCTCCCACAAAATGATCGCCTTTCATTCCCTCTGATTCCGGGGTCTTTCCTTCTCCCCATTTTTGCCAAGCCAGCATGCTTTTACAAATATGAACGCCCCTGTCATTAACCAAATTCGCCTTGACCACCTCTTGGCCTGTAGCAGACAATAAATTGGATATTGCCATACCCAAAGAGCCGTTTCTCAGATGACCGATATGCAGGGGCTTGTTAGTATTGGGTGACAAATACTCCACCATTACTTTTTCCCCTTCCTGATCAAAAGTAAAGCCGAATTTTTTATCCTGCTCAAAAGCCCGGGAGCACACCTCTCCAAACATCTCGGATTCCCGGATTTTAATATTCAGATAACCTTTTAGAGAATCAGCTTTTTTAACCAAATCTCCTTTGTTGTTTTGAATATAAGAAGCCAGCTCCTCGGCAATTTTTTGCGGGGAAGTGCGTAGCTCTTTTGCCAAAGGAAAACAGGCAATAGCAAAATCGCCCATTGATACCTCGGGCGGGAAAGAAACCGGACATTCGGTAACTTCCTCAACCTCAAAAACTGTTTTCACAGCTTCTTCAAATTGTTCGTAAACTTTAGCTCTAATCTCTTGGTTTTTCATAATAATTTCCTCCTATTTATAACATTTTTCATTTTAAAGAACTTTAAAGAAAAACTCAAGCCATAATTAACTTTTTCTTCTTTATGATTTAATATCTATGAACATAGATAATCTTTTAAGATTAAATAAAAATAACTCATATGTCAACCAATCTAGTTAAATATAAAATAACTAATAAAAAAACTTAGGTAATGGATTATTCAACACAAAAATTTTTAAAAAAATAAAAGTGAGTAAAACAATTACTCACTTTTTTTGAATTTTAGGTTTTTTGTCCGTAAATTTCCTCCTTTATTTTGGTTATACAATAATCCATCCCGGCATAAATAGGGTTCTTTTCACCCTTTTCTTTTGCTATCACATAAGCTAAGCTGCGGCATCCCCCCATGCACACATCATGATAGGGACAAGCGTCTTTTTGGCAATTGCCACGCAAATTCGCCGATAATATACCTGAGTTCATAAAATCTTTCTCAAATAAAGTAATTTTGCCACTAGTAAAATCTAACTTACCCAACTTAAAATCATTCTCTTCCATAGCAAATAAACATCCAAAAACATCTCCGCTACGCATAGAAACACCTAAATAATTCATATCAATAATAGGGCAAATATATTTTTTTTCTCCCTTCCAGCCAAGTTTGTTTTTAGACGTTTTCTCTTGCGCTTGTCGTGATGATTTGCCAAAAAAATCAGGACCAAAACTCATATTATAACTCAAATACATAGGAGGCTTATTCTGTTTAATTGTTTCTATCAACTCAACGGTTTTTATAATATCCTTTTTTCTCAAAAATTCATTTTGGTCCATAGACCTGGCATTCCCAGTGGGCCTGAGTCTTAAAAAAGAAATCTCTGAAACTCCCAAATCACAACAGATTTTAATCAATCTTTTAATTGAAGTAATGTTTGATCTCGTAATTACCGTATTTACGACGACCCGGAACCCTTCCTTCACATAACGATCAATATTTTCAATTATTTTCAAGTATTGCTGGAAAGTTATGTTATAAAGTAATGCATGTGACTCATAGTCGCCGAATAAAGTTGTTTTAACCCTTTCAATCCCCGATTCCTTTAACGCTTGAACAATTCTATCACTCAAAACAACTCCATTTGTCAATATTTGTTTTTGCCCAAATTCCCTAAATAGTTCAGAGGCTTCTATACTGGTTGCTATTTCCTTAGGATATAAATAAACTTTTGAATCCGGATTTTTTTGCTGGACTTTCCTGGCAATCTCAATATCCTTTTTAATATCGGTTTTTTTTATAGACCCACTGCCTTCCTGACAATAACAGTGGTTGCAATTTAAATTGCAATTACGGCCAAAAAATAAAAGATCAATGTTAGGTGATTTTTTTTCGTCCATTTTTCTTTCCTCCTTTTTTTATTTTAGTTTAATAGAAATCACCAGTTTAAAAAAAATAACATTTATAAATATACTTGTCAATTTTAAGCTAACTTTATTGACTAAAAAATAAATTTATATTAATTTGAAATAATTATAGTTCATTTACAATCCAAAAAAATCAAAGGAGGTAACCTTATGAAACTTATAGAGTTAACTGAAAAACTGGTTGGTTTTGACACTGTTAGCAATAATTCAAACAAAGAAATGGCTGATTTTCTCAGTGAATATTTAGAGAGTAAGGGCTTTAAAATCGAAACCTATCCTTATAAGGATGCGGAAAATCAAAAAAAAATTAATCTGATCGCCAGAAAAGGAGGAGAAGAAAGCAAATTGGCCTTATCCGGTCACATGGATACTGTCCCCTACAAAGGTAACTGGGAGATAAATAGCGACCCCTTGGAACTAACTGAATTCAATGGCAATTTTTATGGCAGGGGGGCTGTGGACATGAAACATTTTATCGCTCTGGCTATAAAGGCGGGCGAAAAAATTAATGAAACCGGTTTGAAATATCCTTTCTGCCTCTGCTTTACTAGTGAAGAAGAAATTGGGTGCAAAGGAGCACGCAATCTTCTAAAAGAACACAGTGCTCATGTAGCTGAGAATATAATTATTGGCGAGCCTACAGACTTAAAACCGATCAGGGCTCATAAAGGTTATATTTACGCTATTGTAGAGCTTAGAGGAGAGAGGGGTCACAGCTCCAATCCTCAAAAAGAGAAAAGTGTTTTTTATGCACTGGAAAAAATCATAGCAAAACTTAAAGTTTTCGAATTAAAACTGGAAGGAATCTCCGTTCCCGATTTTAACCCTCCATATCCGACTATGAATGTCGGAGTGATAACTACGGATGAGGTCAAAAAAAGCGGAGAAATAGTTAAATCTTCAAAAAATGTAATTCCCGGATACTGTAAACTTGAGATGGAAATCAGGCCTGTCCCGGGACAAAAACCAGAACAAATTTTCTATGTCTTGAAAGAAATGTTAAAAGAAAAAATCGGTGAAGTTGAAGTACAAATTAAATTAGCCCGAAAGCCGACTCCACCCATGGAAACTCCGAAAGATTCTAAAATTGTCAGAATTGCAGAGGAATTGAGTGGCTGTCCTTCTTCAACCGTAGCGTATAACACTGAAGGAGGGGTATTTAATAAAGCCGGTTATCAATCTGTAATTTGGGGACCGGGAAGCATTAAGCAGGCCCACAAAAGTAATGAATTTATTGAAGCCAAATATTTTCAAGAAAAAATAGTTGACCTCTATACTGAGGCAATTAGACGTATCTGCGGATAATAAGGAGGGAGAAAATGGAAAAACTTGATTCTATTAAAGAAGCCTTGAATTATGCTTCTTTGCACAGTAATAAAAGAGTGATATTAAACGTCCGAAGCGAAGTTATACAAAACGCCAGAAAATTGGGTATAATAGAAGACATTGATCTGATTAGAAAAAATGGAGTTAATCTAATAATTGTCCACGACAACCCGATGGCTGAACCTCAAAAATGGTATAAACTAAAAACTTTTGTTCAAGAAATTAATCCTAAAAACAGAAAACTCTTGCTCAACACCCTGAATCTAAACCTGATACCGGTAATAAGGTATAACGAAGAGACAAATGGAAAAATTGGGATAGATAAAGCTAGTGCCTTGATTGCAAACGATCTCAAAGCCGAAAAAATTGTATTCATAACAGAGAGGGACGGGTTGTTTGATGAGCAAAACAAACTAATCAGAGAAATTTCCGTGCGAGAAGCTGAAAACCTGCTTAATCGAAATAATTTCATTACGGGGAGAATGAAAAAAATTCTGGAGAGTAGTATATTTGCTTGCGACCACAATGTCGATAGAGTGCACATAATTAGCGGATTCAGATCCGGGTCTCTTTTGGAGGAATTATATACCTGTGAAGGAATCGGTACCATGGTTTATGAAAGAAAAGGATATCATGATATTAGATGGGCCTCGGAGAAAGACACCCAAAATATCCTTTATGTAATCGAAAAATCAGTTGGCGGATCTACAGACTTTAATCAAATTGAAAACAACATTCACAACTTTATCGTCTTTACAGTGGACAAAAAAATATACGGGTGTTGTCAAATTTTGGAAAAAAAACAACAATCCGCTCTTGAAATTTCCTGCTTCACGGTTTCCAATGAATTCAATGAAGCCGAAGTGATGCAAGAAATGCTGAATTTTATTATCTCTTATGCCCAAAAAAGGGAAATCGACTATTTATTTATAGTCCTGCAACACAACAGTGTTACCTTGGGGCTATATCCCTGGTTTTCCGATCTGGGATTCCGAAAAGGAGAACTTTCAAACGGCAAACAAATCAAAAAAGGTTGGATGTGTAAAATCTCATAAACTCAAAAGCCGGGTATTTTAAACCCGGCTTTTTTATAAAAAATATTTTATTTTTAATCTTCTCTGAAAGCTGTCTGCAAGGCAGCTTCAGCTATAATATCTGTACTAAAAAACAATTTTGTATCTAAAGAACTTTGCTTAATAGCCAGAGGTAATTCTGTGCAACCAAGGATTACACTTTCTGCTCCTTGGTTAGTTAAATTTTGAATAATTTTTTTGATTTCTTTTTCATCTTTTTCTCCTTGTTTACCCGCCATTACGTTGAGAATTATATCATTTAATTTTTTCTGCTGCTGCTCGCTTACAGAGATAATATTAATTCCTATTTTTTGAAACTCGTCTTGATATATTTTCAATTCATTCGTACTCTCGGAACTGAGCAAACCCACGGTTTTATAACCTTCTTTTTTGACTAGTTTGGAGGTTTCTTTAATTATACTGACAATCGGAATATTAATTGCTTCTTGCATGTCTTTATAAAAATAGTGAACCGTGTTACAGGCAATGATAATAAAATCACTTCCTGCTTGTTCTAATTTTTTTACTCCCTCAATTAACTGTCTTTTAACCTGAGAATTATCTACAAGCCCTGTTTCATCAAAACCGAATAAAGGAAGATTATAAATCAACATAGGAGGAAAATCTGTGTCCTGTTGCGCGTCATACGAATTTTGAGCAATTGTAATAATTTGTTGATAAAGATTCGCGCTTGCCAAGGGGCCCATTCCCCCTAAAATTCCAATTGTTTTCATATTTTTAATCTTAAATTAATAATTTTATTGCCTGCAAATTTTTAAAATAATTATGGGGGTAAATAGTTTACCCCCATTTTTTGCCTATAGTCAATACTTTTTAAAAATGGAACCATCCTGGTTGTAAAGTATGACTTTTAGGTAAAAGTCGGGTATAACTTTATTTATAATCCGAAAAAGTCTTTCTTGCTCATCTTGATAATGCTTCGGTAGTATATTTATACCCCTTTTAAATCCCAATTCCCTTTTGTGCAAAGTCAGACCCGCATCTAGAAGAACACAATTGGGTGTTCCCGACTCATCTGTTAAAGGGAATCCTGAACAATGCCATTTACCGGTTTTGTCCTGTTTAGCTTTCTTTCTCTTTGATAACGACTTTAATCTTTCCAAAACTTCCTGAGCTTCTTCTTGAAGCTCAGATTCTAAAACAAAAAAGTCAGCTTCAGGAGTAAACTTAACGGTGGGCAATTTTTTTTCTTGCTCCGGAACACAATCCCAGTCATGAAAATCATCAATAAAAAGCATGTTTTTATCACCGTTAAAAACCATTTTTTGCATAATATTCCAACCTATAACTGAAAACTTAGTCGGCCCCTTAGCCTCATAGTAATGTCCTGCTTCTATAATCCTCATTATATCCTCCCCTTT
>CAYRJF010000006.1:0-9932 GCA_964424365.1 uncultured Gammaproteobacteria bacterium
CTAAATCCCCTCTCGAAGAGGGGACTTTTACCCACAGAAATTTTCGAAGAACCAAGATTTACGATTTTTACCCTTCTGGTGATCGCCCTCTGGGCGGAAGATTGATGATTTATGATTTGTTTTTGCAGCGAGTAAAGCTTTACGGCCGTAAAACTATTCATTGATGAAAAAATCATTTATGATTTTAGATTTACTTGAAAAAAGAGGTTTTATTTTGAAGATCTCTTTTTTCTTTTATCGTTTCCGGTTTTGTGCTAAAATTTTAATATAATTTATTAAAATATGGCGCAAGAAAAGAAGGTGGCGATTTGTCATTACCGGACAGGTTAAATCGATGGAGTTTTTTAGAAAATTAAAAAATTCAAACTTAAAAGATTTTTTAGTCAAAGAATTGGAATTATAATATGCTTGAGAAAATAAAGAAAAAACTTCAGACAGAAGAAACTGTTTTTTTAAATTTAAAAGTGATTCCCGGGTCTAGGCAAAATAGTTTTGGAGAGGAAATGACTGACGGGACCTTAAAAATATCAATTAAAGGTGAGGCGGAGAAGGGCGAGGCTAACCGTGAACTGGAAAAATATCTTTCTCGAGTCTTGGAAGTGTCTCCGGATCATGTTAAAATAGTAAGCGGGAAAAAGGGAAGGAAGAAGAGGATAAAAATCACTCCTTTTTATAAATAATAATTAAAATTTCTAAAAAGAAATTTTAAAATTAGGAAAATAATTTTTCTCAATAATTAAATATTACCTTTCTCGCTGACGCGAGTCAGCAGGCCCTATTTAGGAAACATAAAATGAGGCGCACCAACAGAAAAACTCCCCAAAGGCATCATTATTTGATGCATTATAAAATTAATCCGGTGGTCAAATTTCTGACTATTTCGGATATTTTGCTTTTAACCAGTTTCGGTTTGATTACGCCGATTTTCGCCGTTTTTATTACTGACAATATTCAAGGAGGGACGGTAGAAGTCGTCGGTTTAGCTTCAGCCATTTATTTGCTTACCAAAAGTTTTTCCCAAATTCCCATAGCCCGTTTCCTGGATAAAAACAAGGGAGAAAAAGATGATTTTTGGGCTATGGTTTTCGGATCTATCGGTATCACCATAATTCCTCTTTTGTATATTTTTGTAAAAACCCCGGCTCATTTATATATTGTTCAGCTTTTTTACGGATTTTTTGCCGCCGTGGCTTTTCCTTCCTGGATGGCTATATTTACCCGGCACATAGATAAAGACAAAGAAGGGCTGGAGTGGGGGGTTTATCAGACTTTGATTGACATGGGTATGGCCGGTTCCGCTTCTTTGGGCGGTTTTTTGGCTTATCGTTTCGGTTTTGCGCCCCTTTTTGCCGTGATAAGCATAATTTCTTTTTTCGGAACTTTGTTTTTGTTAGGGGTTTATCATGATATGCGCGAGGGTCCGGTTTTGGCGAAGAGGAAAAAAAAGACTTGATTTGACAAGAGTGCTATAGCTCGGGTAAGATAAATTTTAAAGCCTTTTTATAAAAGGGGCTATTTTAATATTTTGCTTTTTATGGAAAATAAAGATATTAAATTAAAAATACCGGCGCACGTCGGTTTAATATTGGATGGAAATCGACGCTGGGCGCAAGAGAACGGGGTCAGTAATATCAAGGGGCATTATAAAGGAAAGGAAGCGGCTCGCAAGGCGGGAGAATGGTTTTTGGAACGTGGCGTTAAGATTTTGTCTATGTATGTTTTTTCTCTTGAGAACTGGAATCGTAATCAAAAGGAAATTGATTATTTGATGGATTTGCTTAGGGAAATGTTAGATGAGAAGCTGGAGAAAGCCTCAAGAGAGAAATATAAAGTTTTGGTAAGCGGAAGATCTAACAAGTTGCCCCAAGATATTCTGGAGAGATGCCGGGAGCTGGAAGAAAAAACAAAGGAAAAAGAGGGCGGAACTGTTAATTTTTGCTTGGATTACGGAGGCCGGGCCGAGATTGCGGATGCTTTCAAGGAAATGATTAAAGATGGAGTAAAAAAAGATCAGGTAACGGAAGACCTGATCGAAAAATATTTATATAACCCGGATTTACCGCTCCTGGACATGGTAGTGCGCACTTCCGGGGAAAAACGGATTTCCGGTTTTCAGCTCTGGAGAGTTGCTTATGCCGAATTCTTATTTTTAGATAAATATTGGCCGGATTTTTCTGAAGCTGATGCGGATTATATAATTTCTGAATATTCTCAGCGAAAAAGGCGTTTTGGCGGAGATGTCAATTCAAATTGATTTTTTTTACTTGGGAAATATTTTCACCTAAAAAACGAGGACCCAGCTGACGGAATTTTTCCGAATCGTCGGTGGTATAAAAGGTCCTTTTTTTAGTGGTCGAGATTTTTTCTTTTACCTCCGGATGTTTTTTCAGGTAGTCAGTTAATTTTTTAGCTACTTCTTTCCCCGGGATTATAATTCGGCATTGAGGTCCCATGATCCCGGAGATTTGCGGAGTTAAAACCGGATAATGGGTGCAACCCAGAATTAAAAAATTAACCCTTTTTTCTTTTAGAGGACGCAGATAATATTTTAAAATTATTTTAGTTTCCGACCTCTTTAGCCAGCCTTCTTCTACCAGAGGAACCAGTAGCGGGGCGGCTTGACTGTGGACTTCTAAATTCGGATCCAGCTTTTTTAATTCTTTTTCGTAAGTTCCCGAATTAACAGTAGCCCGGGTACCGATTACGCCCACCTTATTCTTTTTCTCTTTTTTTCTTTCGGGCTGAGAGTTTTTCGCCTCTACCGTCGCTTCAGCTACGGGAATAATTACTCCCAGAATTTTGCGATCCGGATAATTTTGGGGTAGCCAGTTTTGTTGAATTTTTCTCAAAGCTCGGGCCGAGGCGCTGGAACAAGCAATTATAACTAAACGGCACCCCTGCTTCATCAAAAAATCAACCGCTTGCCGGGTATATTCATAAATAAGCTCCTCGGAGCGAGATCCGTAAGGAGAGCGGGCGCTATCTCCCAAATAAAGGTAATTATAATCGGGGTTTTCCCGCAAGGTTTCTTTTAGTATAGTTAAACCTCCGAAGCCGGAATCAAAAAATCCGATCATAGTTATTTAATATTTAGTTTGTAAAATCCACCTTGATTCCCGATTTGGGCGTTAAAATAGATATTTTCTCCCTCTCCTCCTAAAAATAAGTCGGAAAGACTATTTAAGCGAGTTAATTCCGTGATGCTGATTTTGTTATTTTTTTGTCTGCCGATTACTTTGATTTCTCGGTCAGTATAATAAATAATGTTTCCGCTTTTCGGATAAACTGTTAGATTTTTAATTTTTTGGCTAATTCGGCTGTGCAGGGTTTTTTGTTTTTTCTCCAGATTCAGACTCCAGATTTCAAAATCATTTCCGTAAATAATTTCCTCGGAGTTAAGCCACTTATAATATTTAATATTATTCAAGGTTTCCTTAAGTACTAGAATAGGGGGATTGAACTCCACTAAATAAAGGTTTTCATATTCCCGGTCGTAAATATGAATTAAGTCATTTTTAAACTCTTTTATTTCATATCCGGGAGAATGGGGAAGGCGCAGAGATTGGTATTTTTCCTCAGAGGTTAAGTTTTTAATTAAAAGTCTGTGATTGTTTCCGTTTTTTAAAATAAACAGGTAGTCATCGCTGATAAGGTAATCGGAATAGCTTTCTTCAAAAAGTTTTTCTTTTTCTTTGGTTTCCGGGTTAAAAGAATAAAAATTTTCGGCGGTTTGATAATAAATTTTTTCTCCATTCTCTCCCCATCTGATTTTATTCGGATTTTCCGGCAGGTAGGAAGAAAAATTTTCTTCCTCTCTGTTGTCCTCGGGGTAGACTAAATAATTATTCAGCCAGAAGCGATCTGATTGCGGAGACCAAAAAACTTTTTGGTTTTTTTCTCTCTCTTTTTCTAGCGGTACATTAAAATTAATTATCTCTTGAGTTTCCAAATTAAAAATAATTTTTTTCTCCGGGTTAACTAAGAATTTTTTATTAAGAGATAAATTTTCCCGGGAAAACTTTTCTTCAACCATTTTGAGAGGTAGCCCCTCTTTGAATAAATGAATACCTGACAGTTTGGTAATTTGACTGGGATAAACTCTGATTTTTTCTTCCCAGGGGTGATAACCCTCCTTTTCCAGTGTAATATTATATTCCCCCGGAAGCAGATTTTTGATTTTTGCCGGGGTGTGGTAGTAGCCGGAACTTGACCAAAGATATCTGGTTACCAGGGATTGGCGGGGTTCGTTATTAAGATAGATTAAGGCATCGCCGGGCTCGCTTTTTATTAAGATCATTCCGGTTTTTTGAAACATCTCAAAGCTAGGTGGTATGGTTAATTTAATCCGATAACCTTGGGCGTAACAAACAACATAAAAAGAAAGAACAAAAAAAAGCAGGACAAAAAAATAAAAAAAAATTTTTCTTCTTAAACTAACCATTTATATTAATATTAAAATGCAAAAATCAAAAATCAAAATTACATATTAAAATGTAAAATATTTTGAATTTTTATTTGTCATTTTGCATTTTGAGATTTAATTTTTGAATTTATATAATCAACTTTTTTAGTTGATTCTTTTTATATCCGCCCCCAGTTTCTTTAAGCGTTGGTCTATTTTCTCATATCCTCGGTCTATTTGGTAGATATTGTCTATTTCGGTTTTTCCGTTGGCGCTTAAGGCGGCTATAATCAGGGCTATACCCGCTCTCAAGTTGGGGCTTTCCAGTTTTTTCCCCTTGAGAGGGGTGGGTCCGTTGATTACCACTCTGTGGGGATCGCACATTATAATATCGGCTCCCATTTGAGAAAGCATATCTACGAAGAGTAGTCTGCGGTCATAAATTGTTTCATGAACCATGCTTGTCCCCTGGGCTTGGGTCATTAAGACTGTATAAGGAGACTGAAGATCCGTGGGGAAGCCGGGATATTCATGAGTTTGGATGCTGTAAGGTTTTAGATTTTTGGTCTTTTTAATTTTTAGCCAATTTTCCCCCGAGCTGAATTCCACTCCGATTTTTTTGAAAACAGTTAAAAGAATTTCAATTCGGGAAGGTTCGCAATCGGTAATAGTAATTTCCGAGCCGGTGGCAACGGCCATCAAGGCAAAAGATCCGGTTTCGATTCGGTCCGGAATAACCCGAAATTTTCCCGCCCCTAGTTTTTTTACTCCCTCGATAGTGATTATCGGAGTGCCCGCCCCGGATATTTTAGCTCCTTGGGAGTTAAGATAGTCAGCCAAAGCCACTATTTCCGGTTCCATGGCGCAATTTTTTAATATTGTTTTGCCTTGGGCAAGCACCGCTGTCATCATTAAGCTTTCCGTGGCGGTAACGCTTATTTTGGGAAAGAAAAAAGAATTTCCTTTTAGACCTTTGGTTTTTAGTTCATAGGAGTCGCTTTTTTGAACAATTTCCGCTCCCAGGGCCCGGAAACCTTCCAGAAAAATATCAATCGGCCTTCCCCCGGCTCCGATTACACAACCCCCGGGGTGAGGGAATTTAACTTTTCCCAGGCGAGCCAGTAGAGGGCCGGCAAACATTATCGAGGCTCGGAATTTATTGGCTATATCAGCGGGAATTTCCGCTTGGGTAACAGTCTCGGTTTTTATTTTCACTTCCCCTTTCTTAACCGAACTTACTTTCCCGCCCAGTTTTTGAATTAACTTAAGGGAATTTTCCACGTCTTCCACCTTGGGTAGGTTTTTCAGGTGTATTTCCTCGGAAGAGAGTAGGGAGGCGGGAATTATTTTGAGAGCGGAGTTTTTGGCTCCATTCACTTTTATTTCTCCGTTTAGTCGCGCGGGTCCTTGAATAAGAAGTTTAGTCATAAAATATAATAAATTCTAAATTTGAAAATCTTTCTTTGAATTATATATTAAAACTATAATTATTTCAATCAAAGTTGTAATTTTGGCCTTCAAAAACGGGGTTTCTTGACACAACTCCGGTTAACTGACTTGAATATTTGACTTATTGAGATTTTTATGTTAGTATTATCCTAATTATTGAAAAAACAGTCAATATTATTTTTTTATAAAAAATTAATCTTAGACAAGGCACCCATGCTCTTGTGCTTAAAGTGATATGTCTGAGAAAATCAAACTGGAAGATTTTTTTTCTTCTGAAGAAAAAATTGATACCAAAAAAATTATAGATGATTTGCTGAAGAATTTTTCCCCCAAGGAAAAAACCGTGATTAAGCGTCGTTTTGGTTTAGATAGAGCAAAGCGACAAACCTTGGAAAAGGTTGGTCAGGCTCATAACTTGACTCGGGAAAGGATTAGGCAAATTGAAAAAACTATACTTGATAAAATTCTTTTAGATGAAATCAAGGAAGATTTAGCCCAGCTTCGCGAGTTGGTAATTTTGCTTTTGGAAGAGCACGGGGGTGTGGCGGAAAAGGATCACTTATTTCGCGTCCTGGACAAGGTTTCCGACCTCAGTTTAAATTTTCAAGACGAAGAAAAGAAGAAAAAAATCAAGGAAAACCATTTTGACTTTTTACTTTCTCGTATTTTTAGGGATGATTTAGAAGAGATTAAAAGGGAGGATAAATTGAAAGATGCTTTTAAATTAAAAAGCCAAACACTTGAGCATGTAGAGGAGCTTTCCCGAGAATTAACCCGAGAGATTAAGAAGTTGAAAATTGTTCTGGAGACAAAAGAGCTTTTGGAAATGATTACTAAATTAGAGAGTTTTAAAAAACATGAAGAGAAATTGAAAAATCCGGTTCGGATTAGATTAAACCACCTTTTTGAAGAAGAAATGCCTCTTGAAGAAAAGCAGGTTTTGGAAGATTATCGCGGTTTATATTCAATCCTGAAGCTTCTTAGGGAAATCGAGAGAAACAAATTCGGTCATTGGGGTCATGCTTCTTGGAACGAGATTAGTCCCAAAACCGTAAATGATAAAATTTATTTAGTTTTAAAAAATTACAACAAGCCTCTTCATTTCACAGAAATCGCAGACTTGATCAATCAAACCAATTTTGATCATAAAACCACTAATCCGGCCACGGTTCATAATGAATTAATTTTGGATGATAAGTATGTTTTAATCGGCCGGGGTATGTATGGACTAAAAGAATGGGGACTTAAAGAAGGCACAGTGGTTCAGGTAATTAAGGATATTTTAGCTTCCTCTTCCCAAGCTTTAAGTCGGGAAGAAATAATTGACAAAGTTTTGAAAAATCGTTTGGTTAAAGAAAGCACTATTAATCTGGCCTTATCAAACCGTAAAGAATTCCAAAGAGTGGGTGATAAATATGTTTTAGCGGAAAAATAAGGAGAATTAAAATACTTGTAAAAATTCCGGCTTAAAAGGCCGGGATTTTTGTTTCCATGTTTTGTGGGGGCGAGGGAAATTGAAAAAAAACTGATTAAATGGTAGAATTTTAACAGCAATCAAAAGCTTTGTTTTTCTGTTTAAATTTAGTGATACGATTTTTTTGGGATAAAAAAATGTTTAAATCAAAGGTTAAAAATCAAAATTCAAAATGACAAGTCAAAAGTCAAAACTTTTAAATATTTTTGATTTTTGAGTTTTACATTTTGATTTTTAAGATTATGGATATAGTGATCGATTTATCTTTCCTGCGAGAAATGCTTTATATGAGCCCCCAGGCTCTGGTTTTTAATGTTTTAATATATATTGCCTGGGTACCCATAGCCATAGTTTTGCTTTGGGGCTTTAAAGAATTATGGCTCCAGTATCGCCGAGGAAAATGGGCGGAAGAGAACGCAAACTTCATGCTTCTGGCCGTTGATATTCCCCGGGACAACCGCCAATCTCCCAAGGCGGTAGAAAATATGTTTAATTATATCGCCGGCGCTCATGGCTCTATAAATTTATTAGAAAAATATTGGGAGGGAAAATGGCAACTTTATTTTAGTTTTGAGATCGTTAGTATTGAGGGATATACTCAATTTTTAATTTATACTCCGGTTGATTTTAGGAACTTGGTAGAGTCAGCCGTTTATTCCCAATATCCGGACGCGGAGATTACGGAAGTTGATGATTATACCGCCGGATTTCCCACCAAGTTTCCGGACGAGAATTATGATGTTTGGGGAACAGAATTTATTTTGGCCGGCGAGGAAATGCTTCCCATTAAAACTTATCTCGAGTTTGAGCATCAGTTCGGTAAAGAAGTGGAAGAGTATTTCCGCGACCCCATGGCCGCTTTAATGGATTTAACCAGTAGCCTGGGTCCGGGAGAGCAGTTTTGGCAACAAATAATAGTTATTCCAACCGGTTTTGACTGGCCGGAAAAGGGAGATAAATTAATCAGTAAAATTTTGGGAGAGCCGACCTCCGGTTCTAAAGGGTTAACAGATAAAATTTTTGCTCCCTTGTTGTCAATTTTTGATGCTTTAAGCGATGCGGTTTTGAGTCTTTTTGGGGTAATTTTTGAGCCTTCGGAAAAAGAGGACGACAGTTTAAAAATGATGAATTTAAAACCCAAAACCAAAAGGCAGATTGAAGGGATTGAGAAGAAAACTTCCAAGGTAGGGTTTGAATGCAAAATCCGGATGGTTTATCTGGCGGAAAAAGAAGTTATGCGCAAATCTACGGTGGTAAACGGTTTTGTCGGTTATATGAAACAATTCGGAGACTTGGCCTTGAATAATTTAAAGCCGGATGTTAAAAAGACAGCAACCCGGACTGCTTATTTTCTGAAAGACAAGAGGCTGGAAGGTAAGAAAAACAGGATTTTCAGCAATTATGTTAACAGGAGTGATTCCGGAGGCAGAACCCCTTTTATTTTAAATGTAGAGGAGTTAGCTACTATTTGGCACTTTCCGCTTGAAGCTGCGGTTAAAGCTCCTATGATTCAGAAATCTTCCGGACGCAAGGCAGAAGCGCCTATGAATTTGCCTCGCGGGGAAGCCCCTTCCCCGGCAGAGGAGGGAGAAGCCGTCCCGGAAGAGGAAGAAACTCCAGAGTTCTTAAGAGAAGAAAACGAAGAATTGGAAGAGCAAAAAGAAGAGAATTCTGCTGGTTCAGGGGATCCTGCCGGAGCCCCGCCTCCGAATTTGCCAACTATCTAAATTCGTAAATCGTAAACGGCAAATGGTAAACAATAATTGGTTTTTTTGGAGCGATTTACGATTTACTTTTCAAAAGATTTTTTAAATTTAAAGTAAAAAAGTAAAGTCTAAATATTTTTATGACTAATGAGAATGACAATAATATAATTCCTATTGGTGAAACCACTTTCCGCAATCGCAGACACAGGTTCGGGATTAAGACCGATGACAGGCGCAGGCATACATATATTATTGGTAAAACCGGAATGGGAAAATCCACTTTGCAAGAGAATATGATTGTGGAAGATATTCGCGCCGGTCGCGGAGTGGCTTTGGTGGATCCGCACGGCGATTTGGCGGAAAAAGTAATCCAATTTATTCCGAAGTCTCGTGTCAATGATGTTATTTATTTTAACCCCGGAGACACGGAGCATCCGGTGGCCTTTAATGTGGTGGAGCAAGTCGATCCCGAGGTTAGGCATTTGGTGGCCTCCGGCCTTATCGGAGTTTTTCAAAAGTTGTGGGCTGATTCCTGGGGGCCGAGGTTAGAATATATTTTACGGAATGCCATTTTGGCGATTTTGGATTATCCCGGAGCCACGCTTTTGGCTGTCACTCGTATGCTTTCAGACAAAGATTTCCGAAAAAAAGTGATTGCCAAAATTAAAGATCCGGTGGTAAAATCTTTTTGGATAAATGAGTTTGCCGGTTATGCGGATAAGTTTGCCGCCGAGGCGGTTTCTCCTATTCAAAACAAAGTGGGACAATTTCTTTCCAGTTCTTTAATTAGAAATATTGTGGGGCAAGTCAGATCTTCCATTGATGTCCGTAAAGTTATGGATGAGGGCCAGATTTTAATCATGAATTTAAGCAAAGGCAGAATCGGAGAAGATAATTCCGC